>JANNGQ010000909.1:0-6813 GCA_031403975.1 Planctomycetota bacterium | reverse complement strand
GAGTTTGTGACCTGCCATTCATAGTCACCCGTGAAGGCAAGCAGCGCCTTGATTTTTGGAATTCGGGGATCGTTCATGCCAGGTTTCAGGGCTTCGGGTTGGTGTTCATCGACGAAAAAGTCAGAGTAAGCCGTCCCGTGTCGCGCAGCATGCCGGGAATGATCGGCGATGTTCGCACGGATCTGTTGGCGACACCAGCAAAGCAGCGTCCGCTCAGAAACTTCTTGAGGTCATCGCTTCGGAGGGTTCCGGCTCGGTGCTGAAAATCATCCGAGTGGGTTTGCTGCAATGAGGACACGGGATCGAAAAATGGCTTGTCACTTTCGTGACCGCTCGCAGTTCAGGATTGGCGAGGCACAGATTGCCGAGAGCATCAAAGCCAACGGCCTGAGTCCCTGCAGGAGCATGTGCAACCAGCTCGAACTGTTCAGGCCGGTCTTCGCTTCGAGAGATATTGACAATTCGCGCCCTGTCACCAGCGGTCCCTGAAAGTGCCAGCATTGATCCATCGGCCTGTTTCATCAGCCGCAACGCTCCGATCGGGGCAAACCCGGATTGCGGGGTGAGACCATCATCTCCGACCAGCGCGACGAGGCCTGATCCAAGAAGCACTTCCACCTGACCGCCTGCGTTGATGGCCAGATCAACGGCCGGCTGAGTGAGTTCAATATGCTCCGAGACCACGCCCTCCGACGACACGCACAGCAGTCGTCCCGAGCCCTTTTCAGCGACGACAAACCGTCCGACTGAATCGCGGACAAATGCGGTCGCCGGAAATTCCAGCGTTTCAAGGACAACATGCCGACCGGAAGGCGTCACTTGATGCAGAGAAGATTCTCCACCGGTTGACGTCAGCACAGAGAGAGATTCGTCAGCATCCAGTTGGATTCGCTGAATGTTCGGCAGGTTCTGAATCGGGAGACTGGTCGTTCCGTATTCGTCGAGCCGAAATACGCACTCAGCTTTCCGATCTGCGACAAAAATCCTGCCCTTGGCGGAAATCTTCAGATCGACCGGCTCGATCACTTTCACCGGAAGCCGCTCAATCACAGGCTTCGACCGAACATGGATCGGATTGTGATCGTGATTTGCAATGGCTCCCAGCGGAACCACGTCATCGGCGATTGCCGGCGCGGCAATCAAAACCGATCCACACATCGCCAGCGAGGCAAGTTGTCGGACACAGGAAGCTATGCGCGGCATATCGCGAATTACCCCAAAAACCCTGGCCCGGCTTTGAGAGTCTGCGAAGGACAAACGACTGTTCATCCGCATCGCAACAGTATTAGCCGCGTGTACAGCCGCGTCAATGATCAGATCGGCAACTTTTGGGCCGCGGACCGGAGTCTTTTTCCGCGGAATCGTTGGTCTTCGACCGATCTTGCGTCGGAAAATTCCTTCCGACTGCCATTTCAACGCGAACTGTTTGCGTGTCTCAGTTGTCTGGGTGGCAACATCAATGGCGCAGCGGGACTGCGGGTTTTATCGTGGGGCGGGCTTCCAGCCTGCCTCGTTGATTCAAAAACACTGGCGTTTGTCCCAGTCCAGGCAGGCTGGAAGCCTGCCCCACAAGGAATCGCGACTAATCCGACAGTCCCGATGAAGCGCTGCCCGGCACTGCGTCCGCAGTCGCGATGTTGCCGGTTATTCAGGGAATTCTGATTCCGGTTGCCAAGAGTCATACAACTCCGGCTTTGACTCGTTACCGCGTCGATTCCTCGGCAGTCGTGATGTGTCCGCAGCGCCTGTTTCGGCCTGCCTCGCTGCAGAAGGTGTCGATTTTCCGACTCTGGTAGCTGCCATCCGATTGACAGCCCTCCCGCGACTCGGCTCAATTCCGCCTGTGGCAGCATGCCGCTCGCTCAATTCTTATGCGAAGTAAACCCAACGAATGACCTTGTCTTCTGATCTGACCCATCGCCTGCTCACCATCGCCGGGAATTCCTCACTACAGTTCGCGGACGTGGCAGCGGGAGATCAGTCAGGTCAACAATTGCGATTCACATACACCACAGCATCGTCTGCTGATGACGAACGTGTCGCCTTCGCTCCGGAGGTGAACCTGCCGGATCGCCGGTATCTGATCGCATCCATCACCAAGCCTGTTGTCACGATGATGGCCGTGCAGCTCGCGACCGAAGGACAACTCACACTCAATCAACCAGTGCGGGATGTTGTCGAAAGCTTCAATCGAGGTCCGCTGCGAACGATCACGATTCGGCATTTGATGACCCACACGTCCGGGTTGCCGGACATGCTTCCAAACAACACAGAACTGCGGATGCAGCACGCGACGCTGGCAGACTTTGCTGAACACACGTCGCGGATCACTCCGGATTTTGGTGCCGGAACCGACTGCCGCTATTCGAGCATGGGCATCGCAGTGCTGGCGGTCATCATCGAACAACTGACGAATTCACGCCTTCGGGAACTCTTGCATCATCGCTTGTTCAGACCTCTGGACATGAACAGTTCGTGGCTCGGCCTTCCGACAGATCAAGCTGCCGATCTGATGCCGACTGTAGTGCCCTGTGAGCTGCCTCCGTGGCAGCAGCAGGCCTCCGACTGGAACTGGAACAGTCTCTACTGGCGGACTCTCGGCGCGCCGTGGGGCGGGATGATTTCGACAGCTGAAGATCTGGGACGAATGGCCGTCGCAATGCTGAAGCACGGTCATTCGGAAACTGGTGAGGACGTCCTGCGTGATGCGACCATTGTTGCCTGCACCCGCAATCAGACGCAACACATGGCCGCGCTGGCAGAGGCAGATCGGATTCAGCGACCGTGGGGACTCGGCTGGCGATTCAACTGGCCTGATCATGCGACCTGCTTCAGTGATTTTCTTCCAAAGTCGGCGATCGGTCACTGGGGTGCCACCGGAACCATGATGTGGATCGACCGTCGCTCTGAGCGATGGTGCGTGATCCTGACAAATCAGCCCTATGAAGACAGCCAGACAGTCATCCAGCGGATGTCAAATCTGATCGCCACGTCGATGTAACATGGCTCCGCCGCCGTGCACGGACCAGTGTGTCCGCGCCGCGAGTGGCACGGCGCTAGCCCAGGCCACTCACTTTGTGGAACAATTGTCCCCGATTGTTCATCCGGTCGCAGGCGGAACAGTTGAGACAACTGTTCTACTCTACACTATGGCGAATCCGCCACAGTGAGTGGCCCTGGGCTGGTGCCGTTCCCCTGCAACTCAACGATCCCAACATTACTTTCAAGCAAGTCAAATACCAATCATGAGCAAAGCTCAACCATCAACCTCTGAAACCGCCATCCTCGCTCAACTCAGCGACGTGGCTTATGCACCTGTCACGCCGGCGGTACTCGCCAAAGCCATGCAGGTCAGTAAAAAATCTCTCCGCGAATTCCGCGAGGCGCTGGAATCGCTGCTCGAATCCGGTCGACTTCGTCAGGACAAACAGGGACGACTTCGCCTGCGAGCCTCGACCGGTCTGATCGCCGGTGTGCTCCGCAAGATTTCCAGCGGCGCGGCGTTTGTGATCCCGACGGAAAAGGATCCGCAGCTCAAAGAGGCCGACATCTACATTTCCGCCCGCGACATCCGGGATGCTCAGACCGGTGACGATGTACTCGTGCGGCTCCTGCCTCAACGCCGAACCAGCGGACAGCGCAGCGGAGTCGTCGAGAAAATCGTGGAACGTGCCACAAGCATCTTTGTCGGCACGTATTCGGAATCCGATGGCCAGGGCTACGTCCGCATCGACGGTACGGCGTTCGACACACTGATTCACGTCGGCGATCCCGGCGCGAAAGGTGCCAGGCCCGATGACAAAGTGGTGATTGAGATGCTGCGGTTTCCGTCGCCGAACCGAACCGGACAAGCTGTGCTCACGGAAGTGCTCGGGCAGCGCGGCGATCCGGGAGTCGACACGATGACGGTCATCCACAGCCTCGGACTGCCTCATCAGTTCCCCGAAACTGTCCTTGATGACGCGCGTCGGCAGGCCGACGCTTTCAAAGACGACAACCTTGCCGGTCGCACGGACCTGACTGCCGAAACTATCATCACGATCGACCCGATGGATGCCCGTGACTTCGACGACGCGATCTCACTCACGAAATCCGACGACGGGCACTGGCATCTGGCAGTTCACATCGCAGACGTCGCTCATTTCGTGCAGCTCGCCAGTCCGCTCGATCAGGAAGCACGCAAGCGAGGCACCAGCGTGTATCTTCCGAGGCACGTCATTCCGATGCTGCCGGAACTGATCAGCAACGGTCTCGCCAGTCTTCAGCAGGGTCAGGTCCGCTATACGAAAACCGCGTACATCGAATTCGACTCGGCGGGCAGCGTCCTGGGAACCGATGTCGGGAACACGGCCATCAAAGTCACTCGCCGGTTTGCGTATGAAGAGGTGATGCCGATCCTGAAGAATCCTCGTCAGCAGGTTTCCGGTGTCACGGCCAGAGTCCGCCACCTGCTCGAGCACATGTATGAACTGGCGATGCTGCTGCGTCGCCGGCGATTTGTCAACGGAGCCCTGCAGATGGGGATTCCCGAAGTGGCAATTGACTTCGACAAAGACGGCCATGTGTCCGGGGCTCATGAACGTCATCACGATGAAAGCCACGAGATCATCGAAGAGTTTATGCTGGCCGCAAACGTGGCCGTCGCCCGGTTGCTGGGAAGCCGCAAGCTGCCGTTCCTGCGACGAGTTCACGGCGATCCGGACGAATTGAAGATGAAAAACTTTCAGTCGTTCTGCCTGGGACTGGGACTGACGCTGCGGAAACCGCAGAGCCGCACGGAATTGCAGGCCGTGATTCACAGCGTCGAAGGCCAACCGGAACAGCGAGCTGTTAATTTCGGACTGCTCCGCAGCATGAAACAGGCGGAATACTCTCCGGACGACATGGGCCACTACGCCCTCGCTGAAGAAGACTACTGCCACTTCACCAGCCCGATCCGCCGCTATCCGGATCTCACCGTGCATCGGCTCATCGGTCAGATCGCCGCCAAAAAACATCCGACGCCGCAGCCGATCCCGGAATTGACCGAACTCGGCAAACACTGCTCGATCACGGAACGCCGTGCCGAGAAAGCCGAACGTGAACTCATCCGTATCAGGATGCTGCGTTATATGTCCGAGCGCATCGGCGATGAAATGGATGCGTTCATTACGGGTGTGGAGAGCTTCGGGATGTTCTGCCAGGGCGTCGAGATTCCGGCCGAAGGACTGATTCATCTCAGCGCCATGGCGGATGACTTCTACGTCTTCAATCAGTCGACACGAACACTCACCGGAAGCCGCACCAAACGGGAATTCCGGCTGGGCGACAGGATCCGCGTCGTCGTTGCCGCCGTCGACGTCGATCGTCGCCAACTCGAACTGAGACTGCTGGACAGCAAGTCACCGGCGGCATCCCGCCCTTCTCGCCCATCGGGCGAAACAGCGCACGGATCTCCGAAGCGCGACCCGCGAAGTTCTGACCGTGAATCGCGATCCAGATCTCCGGGCAAAGCAAAGGATGGACCGAAATCCAGACAGCGTCGCAAGTAGCGGCCCGGACGGATTGAATCGCCGTTCTTGCTGACCGCATACCAGGCGCGGACTTCGCCGGCAATTCGGTGACGACCGGGATTGAGTTCTCAACCACGGATCACCCGGCGCGGACTTCGCCCGCAACCGAGGGAAGAGCGTGAAAGAGATTTTAACCACGGATTGCGCGGATTTCACTGATTAAACTCATAGCGACTCATCCGTGCGATCCGTGAAATCCGTGGTCAAACAATGCGATTGCAGCTGCGACAATGTCAGCGGCGCAAAGCCTGAACGTCAGTCGTACGAAATACCACCCTGGAGAAATACAGAACGACGACTTGTTCGACCTTTGTTTGTCGGCACACTTCCGATGTGTCATCATTCGGGGTGTTCTGATTCATCGAATTCCACCTCGGGTTGTCGATCCGTCCCATGAACACGAAACGCGCGGTGGCTCAAATGCTGAAGCATCTGGCGGGCGCCGGAGTGACGCATTTGCCGAAGGTCGAGCTGCCAAAGGCATCTCGAATAGTGGGCAAGTCCGTCGCCGGATCCGGCCAGTCCGCCCGGCAAAGCCCTGCCTTGGGATCTGCCTCCGCGCGATCGCCGAAAAGACCTGAAGAGATCGCGGAACCCGGACCCGTTGTGCGTGAACTGCGGCGACCGACGGGCGGCCTGCTGACTCCGGAAGAACTCAACCCTGCCGCCGCTGCCCGCCCCGCTGACTTACGGGAGATTCAGGAACTCATGAGCACGAAGCTCGATACGCTCCAGCAGAAAACCGATGCATTGTGCTCACTGGCCAGGACTGTCGCAAAGTGCAGACGCTGTTCGGAACTCGCGTCAACACGGACTCAGACGGTCTTCGGTGTCGGCGACCCGAATGCGAAAATCATGCTCATCGGCGAAGCTCCTGGCGCGGATGAGGATGCTCAGGGAGAACCATTCGTCGGCCGCGCAGGGCAGTTGCTCAACAAGATCATCGAGGCCAGTCAGCTGCGACGCGAAGAGCTTTACATCTGCAACATCCTGCGCTGTCGTCCGCCGGGCAACCGCAATCCTCAACCGCAGGAAGCCGCGAACTGCCGCGAGTTTCTGGACGCTCAGATTCAGATCGTGAAGCCGGAATACATCATCTGCTGGGGGACCGTGGCCGCACAGAATCTGCTGAACGAAACCCGGGCAGTGGGCAAGCTGCGAGGTCAGTTTTTTGACTTCAACGGCGTCAAAGTCATGTGTACCTATCATCCGTCCTACCTGCTCCGGAATCCACCGGCGAAGAAACAGGTCTGGGAGGACA
>JANNGQ010000908.1:0-2386 GCA_031403975.1 Planctomycetota bacterium | reverse complement strand
TCCCCGACGACAGTCTGCTGCTTCGAAAACCGTCGATGCAGGTGCCGCATGAAGGCGGCCGCCGGTTTGCGGTCGAGTCCGATGAATACAGTCTGCTGCGGAACTGGATCGTCGCCGGAATGCCGAGTGATGCGGACGCCGTTCCGCGCCTGGCGGAACTGACTGTCACTCCGGCCAGGATCACGCTGTATGCGCCCGATCGGTCGGCCGTTCTGAACGTCACTGCGAGATTCGCGGATGGTTCGTCGAAAAATGTGACGACGTTGACCGTCTTCGAATCGTCAGACCCGTCCGTCCGGATTTCAACCGCGGGTGCTGTCGAATTTGCAGAGTCTGATAATTCGCGGCAGACATCGGTGACAGCGCGGTATCTGAATCACCAGACCACGGCCCGAATCGAATTCGTGCCGGAACGCGCCGGTTTCGCCTTCACTGCCCCGCAGCCGGCGAACTTCATCGACGAGTTGGTGTTTGCGCAGCTGCAGAGACTCCGGATCAATCCGTCGCCCGTGTGTGACGACGTAACATTTCTGCGCCGAGTGTTTCTGGATCTGACCGGTCTGCTGCCGACTCCTCAGCGGGCTCGTGAGTTTTTCGCGTCGACGGAAATCAACAAACGAGCGAACGTCATCGACGAACTGCTGGCCGCGCCGGAGTTCGTCGATTACCAGACCCTGCGCTGGGCCGACCTGCTGCGAGTCGAAGACAAGACGCTCGATCCGAAAGGCGTCCAGGTGTTTAACCGCTGGATTCGCGACAGCATTGCTGCAGACAAGCCGCTGAACGAGTTTGCAGCGGAGATCATCGGCTCCCGAGGCAGTACCTATACCGAACCTCCCAGTAATTTCTATCGCGCACTTCGGACTCCCGAAGAACGGTCGGAATCCGCGGCGCAGGTGTTTCTTGGCGTCCGCCTGCAATGTTCAAAGTGCCACAATCATCCGTTCGACCACTGGACTCAGGATGACTATTTCGGCTGGACAAATCTCTTCGCACGAGTGGACTACAAGATCATTGAGAACAAACGCCGCGACGAAAATGACAAGCACGAATTTGACGGCGAACAGGTCGTGATCATGAAGGCCGAAGGCGATGTCAGGAATCCCTCGAACGGTAAAGTGGCGGGACTGAAGTTCCTCGGCGACGGACCTGCGCTGAACGCTGAAGTGAAGGACCAGGATCGGCTGCAGCTCCTGGCGACATGGTTGTCCGCCGCTGAGAATCAGCGCTTTGCGGCGACGCAGGCGAATCGCGTCTGGTTTCAGGTCATGGGCCAGGGCATCGTCGATCCGGTTGACGATTTCCGCTCCACGAACCCGCCGTCCAACCCGGAACTGCTGGACGCTCTGACAGCGGAGTTCGTTGCCTCCGGCTTCCGGACGCGGCATCTGATGCGGGTCATCCTCAATTCAACGACATATCAGCTGTCGTCCGGGACGAACAACACGAACGGCTCCGACGAGACACTTTACTCACACGTAGTGCCACGGCGCATGACGGCGGAGCAGACTCTGGATGCCATCAGTCGAGCGCTCGACGCGTCAACAAAGTTCGGCGGTCATCCGGATGGCACACGAGCCGTGCAGCTGGCGGGCGTCCGCAACGGCGGCCATCGGTACAGTCGCCCCGACGTCGGCGATCGTTTCCTCGCCATGTTCGGCAAACCCAGCCGACTGCAGACCTGTGAGTGCGAACGCACGGGAGAAACATCACTGGCTCAGACGATGGAGATGGTCAGCGGAGAACTCATCAGCAGTCTTCTTGACCGGAACGACAACCGCATCGCCCGATCCATCAGCAGTGACTGCTCTACGGAAGAGTTCGTCGACGAGTTTTACTGGTCCGCCCTGACGCGTTCGCCTTCCGCTGCCGAACTCACATCGATGACTGACTACGTTCAGTCTGAACCCGACCGCCGCCAGGCTCTGCAGGACGTGGCCTGGGCGATTCTGAATTCGAACGAATTCCTGCTGCGGCGATGAACGCAGGGTCCGGGCTCCGACGAACCGAGCGTGTCAACCCTTCGAGGTCTCCCCGTTCATCTGTGAGCGATAGCATCTTTGCCCACTCTGCTGCGACCGCATTGTACGGTGGACGATTCCTGTTCAGACAACTGTTGGCCCGCCGCTCCGTCGGCGGGATTTTCGGGCATAGCGGAGCCATCCGGCTCCGATTGCCTCCGCATTCATACTGACACGGGCCACCGTATAGTAGGTCCTGTCTGCCGGACAGGACTTCGCGGCTTGCCGCGACCGGATTGCATGGAACCCGCCAAAATCAGCCTGTGTTGACCTTTGCACACCACACAGGTTCGTCAAACGGCGAAAGTCCTGTCCGGCAGACAGGACCTACTGCTGAAAGTCCCTTGCCGGCAGAAGGGACGTGC
>JANNGQ010000907.1:0-3427 GCA_031403975.1 Planctomycetota bacterium | reverse complement strand
ACCGACTTCGTGAGTTCGTCGATGTCCGTTCGCAGTCCGCGGACTTGACGTTCAAGATCGTCCACGCCGCGTCCGCTGAAGAACAGGACAATCAGAGCAATCAGAATCAGCGTTCCGCAACCAAGGCTCACCTGGTGACTTCTCGTTTCATCGGCCATAGGATTCTCTCTTGTTGTTGATGCTGTGTTCAGTTCGGATTTACGGTAAACTCCTGCTTCTGCGATCTGCTTTGAGACATCCGAAGTTGGATGCGTTTTCAGTCAGCCCCGGATCAGCCCTATGCCACTTTTCGAATTCTTCTGCGAAGACTGCCGGAGCACTGAGGAGTTGCTTGTCGGCAGGGCCGAACAGCCGTCCTGCACGAAATGCGGCGGGAAGAAAATGAACAAGCTGATGAGTGTGGCTGCGGGCCGCGTTTCCTCGGGCAGGTCACTGCCATTCGCTTCCGAATGTCCTCCACCGGAAGCAGGCCCGTGCAGTCCGCACTGCTGCCGGTTGCCGCAGTGAAATGTGCGGCAAGGCTCATCGGCGCGATGCTGAAACGAAGACCTCGTCCTGATGGCACATCTGTTCATCCGTCTGTTTCCGGCGGAGTTCGTCCACTGCCTGCTGAATTGACTGGCCGTTTTGGCGGTTTCGGCGATGTGACTGGCTCATGTGAATGCGGCTTGCGAAGGCATCCCCGAGCGCCAGAAGTACGAGCCACAGTGCCAGCAGCAGCAGGCCGATGATGTACGTTGCTGCAAAGGCCGGAGAGTTTTGGAAGATCGGAGGATAATCACACAGGGAAATCAACGCCCCGAGTGCGATTGTCAGCGCAGACGTCTGCATCCGCCGACGGTATTGCGCTGCATAAAAATTCAGGTCGGACGCAGGAACAGCGGGATTACCGAGGACGCTGCGTCGATGACGGATGTGCCATGCCACCAGCGCGATTCCGAAGAAGCAAACCAAAGCTCCGACAGCAGCAATCGTATAGTCCGATGCCATATTGCAACCGCCTGCAGTCGACTCCAGGTCCTAACGCTTAACACGCTTCCGGCGAATTCTATCGAAACCTGCTTCGTTTGACACAGGAATTCACTAATCACCGACTCGCGCGATGAGGATCCCGGGCGGCACAATTGCCGTACTATCGTATTCGTAAGTGCACCCACAATTCCGAGAACAGGATTCGCCCAAGCTGATATCAATGTGACGACTCGCCATCACGGTGACGACACAAATCTTGCTGCATTCGGTTCGTCAGCGGCTGTGCGGGAAAGTTGATTCGCCGAATTCTGCGGCCGTGCCGAAGAGATTCGAGTCCCGCCTCGGCGGTTTCGTGTTCGAACATTGGGCGTGATTTGTCAGGTGATCCCGAACATTTTTGTAATCCGTGCGTCTCTTGTTGACGTAATTACAAGTTCATTTCAGCACTCTCCGAACGGCGATGAGGAAAACTCAGGACAATTGTCGCGAATGTGTTCTTAAATCGTCTCGAATCGAACGGGGCTACTCGCGACTGCGGCAACGGAAACGTGGGATTAAGGTACCAAAAAAACCGGGTCTCACCTAGAGGCGGAGCTTTTGTTCACCGCATCGTCCCGATGCGTCAATGGAGTCAATTCTCTGGATCCGCCATGTGATGGCGCATCATTTGCGATCAAGGCTGGCGGAATGGAGATCTGCCATCGTGTCACAGTGGAATCAAGTCAGCAGCGCGGCGGTTTCGACGGCAGGAATTGCTGCCTTTTTCAGAAGTCACGCACCAACAATGAACACTTTGAATTGAAGTGAGTGTTCAAAGGCACTGCTCATCAGCTCGCACGAGACAAAAATGCGCCAGCCCTTCTGGCGATCGAATTCAGCAGCGAAGGAAACCATCATGGTCAGCGCAGGCAAGGTTACAGATCGTCGCGATGTCGGACTGCAGGGTCTTTCCGGCCGCTTGGCATTGTCATCAGCGAGGCAGGAACAGGGACATGCTCAGGCTTCTTCGCTGATCGGGTCGTTTCGTCGTCCGGGAACTCCGACAGCAATCGGGGACGGGGCTTCGGAATCGGTGCGCAATGATGAATTACTGAAGCGATCGAACCTGGGGGAGAGTATTCCTTGCATCGCCCAGGAATTTCAACTCAGCCGGACAGCCGTCCACACCGCACTGATGGAAGCGCGCGTGCGCCACTTAATGGCGGTTAACGTTGACTTCATCGACAATGATGATTTCCGTTGCGCGAACGCTGCTGCCACGATCTGCGGACCTGCTCCGGTAATTGACTCCGAGGCTTTCGACGGAAGGACGCCGACGGGGCTTCCGGCGTATTTGGGTGAAATGTACACCGTACCGCTGCTGACACGCGAGCAGGAGCAGTACTATTTTCGCCGCATGAACTTCCGCAAGTTTCAGTTCACGGAGCTTCGGGAGCAGATTGCCGGCGAGAGACCTTCGGCGCGGCTGGTGTCGAGAATGGAGGGATTGCTGCAGGATATTACAGAGGTCAAAAACCTGCTGATCAGGTCCAACCTGCGATTGGTTGTGTCCATCGCAAAGAAGTACATGAAGTCCAGTTCGGATTTTTTTGAACTGGTCAGTGACGGCAACATTTCGCTGATGCGGGCAGTCGAGAAATTTGATTATTCCAGGGGTAACAAGTTTTCGACGTACGCATCCTGGGCGATCCTGAAGAATTTCGCCCGGTCTGTACCCGCGGAGCATCAGAGGCTGGACCGGTTCCGGACAGGCCAGGATGAAGCGTTTGCGTCATCTCCGGAACTGCGAGGCTCGTTTTTCATCGATGAGCATCTGAACCTGTCTCACCGGGCTGTGATCCGGGACCTGATGCAGGAGCTGGACGGCCGCGAGCAGAGAGTCATCGCCTGCCGCTTTGGACTCGATGAAGGTGCTGAACCGGAGACTTTGGAGCAAGTGGGGAATCGGCTGGGAGTCACGAAGGAACGAATCCGGCAAATCGAGGTTCGAACGCTGGAAAAATTAAGACGAATTGCCGAGCGGCGAAGCCTTGAGATTCCCGGTTATTAGGCCTGATCCGCGGGATCGAGCGAATCCCGTGAGTTGACCCGATGTTGGGAGCTTTCGGTGATCTGCCTTGCCTGGCAGTTTCCGATTGCTATACTCCGCGGCTCGCCACCGCAACCGGTTCGCGCTAGTGTAGCTCAATTGGCAGAGTTCCGGTTTTGTAAACCGGCGGTTGTGGGTTCAAGTCCCACCGCTAGCTTCTGCGAATCTTCCAGCCTGAACCTCTCCTGGTGTTGTGCCTATTTGGGTGCTGATTTTTGAGAGGACGTTGTGATCGGGACAGGTCGGAAGGGTCAACGAAGGGGGAATACCTAAGCGGCCAAAAGGGCCAGACTGTAAATCTGGTGGCGTTAGCCTTCACAGGTTCGAATCCTGTTTCCCCCAATTCCCGCTTGTGGGGCTCCTTTG
>JANNGQ010000906.1:0-2950 GCA_031403975.1 Planctomycetota bacterium | reverse complement strand
CAACCGACTGCAACAGTACAAAGAGAGCCACGGCCTGTTTTTCCATCCATGGTGAATTCAGAACGAATAACTGCTGCAGAGGCGTCGTCGTCGGTTCGCGGCGAGGGCTGTGAGCAGTGGCTTCGGGGAAGTCGTGCATGCGCAGCATCGGATGCAATTCCTCGCGATCGATCGTCACGTACAGAGTCCGCCGGACATTGTCGAGATCGTCGACCGGTCGAGAGGGTCCTCCGGTGCTCACGTCGAGTTTACCGGTGACGGCCAGCGTTGCGTCTCTCCACATTTCAAATTCCAGTCGGCGACGGTTGGCTCGCCAGAGGAATCGGTTGTCCGGATCAACAGCGTGAGCGTGATCGCGAAAAGCCGACGACTGCCGGTAAGTCGCCGACAGCAGGATTTCGCGGTGCAGCGACTTCAGATCCCAGCCGCATCGAACGAATTCCGCAGACAGATACTCCAGCAATTCCGGATGAGTCGGACGATCACCCTGAGCGCCGAAATCACTGGGAGTCCGCACCAGTCCAGCGCCGAAATGCTGATCCCAGATGCGATTGACGATGACCCGCGCCACCAGCCCGCTCGCCTCATTCAACAACGCCTCAGCCAGTTGTGCCCGACCGCTTCCCTTACCAAAGTTCGATGAATGATCCGACAGAAACACTGACAGAAATCGTCGCGGCACAATCTGGCCCGGGTTTGCCGGGTTGCCGCGCCGAAACACGGGCAGATCGCGGGCCTGGCCTTCGTGGTAATCCAGTTTCGTCAGTTCATCGCCTTCCGGCAGCACGAAAACGCTGGCCTCGCGAAGCACATGAGCGAACGGTGCGTCAAAGTTCGGTGTATTCGTTTTGAGGGAAACGATCTGCTCTCGCAGCGCTTCTGATTCCGGCAATTTCTGCTCTTCGAGCGGCTTCAGCTTCGCTTCGAGCTGCTTCACCTGTTCACGAGCGGCCCGGACGGCCGATGCTTCAGGATCCGGCAGCAAAGGTCGTTCATCGAGCTGAGTACTGGCAAAAATCCCGGCCAGCGCGTAGTAGTCTTCCGTGGAGACCGGATCGAACTTGTGATCATGGCATCGCGCGCAGGAAACGGTGAGTCCCAGAAAGGTCCGCGATACGACGTCGATCCGCTCGTCCCATTCGTCAGCCACAATCTGTTCGATCACCGGCGGAGCCAGCCGCAGTTCTTTCCAATACGTCGGACTCAGCCCCAGAAACCCCAGCGCGGCAAGATCGCGAGGCGCAACATCCGGAAGCAGATCACCGGCCAGCTGCAGCCGCACGAATTGATTGTACGGCATGTTATCGTTGAGGGCCTTTACGACCCAGTCTCGATAAATCCAGCCGCGGTCCGTGGGGCTCTGCCAGTCCGGAGTGAAATCCGTGTACCGCGCCAGATCCAGCCAGACTCGTGCCCAGCGTTCGCCGTAGTGAGGTGAAGCGAGCAGCCTGTCGACGACTTTTTCCACTGCGTCCGGAGATTCATCAGCAACAAACGCAGCGATTTCTTCCGGCGTCGGAGGAAGACCGATGACATCGAACGACAATCGCCGCAGCAACGTGGAGCGGTTGGTTTCCGGATTTGGCGTCAGGCGATGCTCGGCAAGTTTCGCAAGCACGAAGCAGTCCATCGGCGCGCGAACCCAGCCGGTCACAGCAACGTCCGGTACAGCAACGGCCGTGATTGGCCGAAAGGACCAGAACTCTCGCCCTGCGTTGAAATCAATTGTGTGCGAGGGTGGCCTCGGCGCGAGCTTGTAATCAGGCAGGGCTGCTCCGTCACGGACCCAGCGACGGAGGATCTCCAGTTCGTCCGTCGGCAGTTTTCCCTCCGGCGGCATCTGCAGTTCAGGGTCCAGATAGTCCACGGCATGTAACAGAAGGCTCTTCGGGGGATCGTCCTTCGAAACGACCGGGCCGCGACTGCCACCGGAAGCAATTCCTTCCGCGGTTTCCAGAATCAGTCCGCCGTTCTCAGCACCTGTATCGGTCGAGTGACATTCGGCGCAGTGTTTGGTGAGCAACGGGCGGACCTGCGTTTCAAAGAACTCGACCCCGTCCCGAGACTGCGTCGGTATGTTGCCGACCGGCACCTCATCAGTCGCCGCGAAACAGTTCAGACCGCACAACAGCGCAGCCAGGACAAACGTTCGAATCAGGGAAATCAGCGAGATTCTCGGCATGACACAGTGAGGATTCAAGGAGGGAAGAACGGGGCTGCGGGCCTCGCCGTGAAGGATTGTTGTAGCCGGATTCGTGAGAATTCGGGGGTGGCCGGCTGACGCTGAATTCTCTCGAATCCGGCTACGAACCACTCTGATGCGGTGCATCCACTGTACGGCAGCGATCCGAAGCTGTCGAAGGATATTCGTCCCATACCCTGTGTCTGAATGACTTCCGCTCCGGCTGACCCACTGTCGGTTGACATGCCTCACGGAGTGCCATTCAGGCCGCGTGTCTCGCTTCGTGGCGGACTGCACCAATGCCCGGCGGGGCGATACGATCGGCTGCCGGAATCAGAATTGTCGGCATCGGAAAATTCGTTCGCCCCAGTGCCTTCTGAATCAGCACAACCGCCGTGCGCTGTATAACGAACACGTCTGTCCAGAGTGTTGATCGCCTCAGATAATCCAGATCGAGCAACATCTTCAGCGGCAGCAGTCGAGTCACATAGGTGTCCTCAGCCTCTCCGTCAGCGAGCAACTGTTCTCCATGTGTGTAGTAAAAGAGACTGCCGGGACTGGTCAGACCGGGAGCAACGTCCAGTGACAGCATATACTCGGGTGTGTAGTGGCGGGCGACGATGTCCGGCGCTTCGGGTCGAGGTCCTACAATCGACATGTCACCTCGTGCAATATTCCATAGCTGGGGCAATTCGTCGATTTTCAGAGTCCTGAGGATTCTTCCCAGTCTGAACACGCGGGGATCATTCGCGGATGTGATCGAGCTGC
>JANNGQ010000905.1:0-1786 GCA_031403975.1 Planctomycetota bacterium | reverse complement strand
GCTTGTACCGTCAGTGAAGGATGCGAATCTTAGTTTTGAATTCGGATGAGTCGCACCATCACCGCCCGCTCCTGTGACGGGATTCCAGACGAACCACGTTCCGAAGTTGAATCCATACGTCGTCGGAAACAGAATCGCCCTTCCACCGCCGGCATCACGGGATTTATCGCTCAGCGGATCACTGGGGCAGGAGTACGAAGCGATTTTCAGGCCGCTGATCGACTGCTGGAAGTCCCACGCAATACTGAGATCAACATGACTGTAGACATTGCCCTGCTCAAGGTACGGCAGAATGCGGCCGTGAATTCCCCAGGAGCCATTATTTCCCGTCGCCGCGATCGACGGATTGACGCAGACGCTCGGCGGAAACACGTTGTAAACATCGGCGTAGTTATGAACGGCCAGAACCAACTGCTTCAGATTATTCTTGCACTGGGTCCGTCTGGCTGCCTCGCGAGCCTGCTGGACGGCTGGAAGCAACAGCGCTATCAGTATGGCAATGATCGCGATGACGACCAGCAGTTCGATCAGTGTAAATGCTGAGCGGCTGCGGGCAGGGAAATCGTTCATGCGGGACTTTCGAGGATCGGTTGTCCAGACTGGGGTAGGCTTCCAGCCTGCCGGATTCGGAGGAACCAGCGGGCGTTTCGGCTGCGGTCGGCAGGCTGGAAGCCTGCCCTACGGAATGCAGTTGGCCGGCTGGAAGCCGGCCCTACGGAATGCTCTTTGCAATCGCTGTGCCGATACGAATCACTGTGTTTCCCGCTAGACTGCAGCAGGATCGAATCCAGGGATGGCGGTTCCGTCGCCAGGCTGCCGGACAACTCGCCAGGCATGAACATGGCAACGCCATGAAAGATCCTTCGCAATGACACATAAGGGAACTGGTTCATAGCCGGAGTCGTGCGACTTCGGAGTCACTGGGGCATCTCCGAATTCTTACGAATCCGGCTACAAGTAGTCACCAACTCCCATGCGATGGCCGATTCGCAATCAGATTCTGATCCCGTTTGCTGCGTTGCAGGGGATTGCCGTCGGCGTGATTTCGGTCAGTGCCGCGTGGAGTGCTGCCGCTCGTGCGGAACGCGAGGTCATTGCGCGACTGGATCAGGTTGTAGTGACCTTGAGTTCCTCAAGATTTCCCGTGAGAGGCGCGGTGCTGGAACAGATGAAGGGACTCTCGGGAGCTGACTTTATCGCTTCCGGCGCAACCGATTCTGTGACTGCCACGACTCTGCCGGATGACGTCGCGCGGGCCGTGATCGTCGCACCGCGCACAGTGTCGCCGGGCTCAGGACGGCTGGGGGAGTTTCAGCCGGTGACGGTCGGCCGGGAATCGTGGCTGGTGGGAGGCGTGCAGGTGCTTCGATCCCCGGAATTGAGCGAGCTGCTGGTCCTTGTTCCCGAGCGGCAGTGGCAGACGATTCGCCGGGACGTCATTCTTCCGCCGCTGCTGATCGGCGGACTGACGCTGCTGGCGATGGCTGTGCTGTCATACGTTATCGCCGCGCGGCTGGGGGCGAGATTGAATCGGATGCAGCGGCAGGTCGGCAAGCTGGCGGCTCTGGAATTTGGTCAGCTTCTGCCCGTGACAGGTGACGATGAACTCAATGGACTGGCGATTTCGATCAATCGGATGGCTCAGGATCTTCAGCAGGCGACTCAGCAGATTCGCCTTTCCGAACGGACAACGCTCGTGAGTCAGGTTGCCGGCGGACTGGCGCATCAGCTGCGAAACTCGATCACCGGTGCTCGGATGGCCGTGCAGCTGCATCTGCGGCGGTGT
>JANNGQ010000904.1:0-7135 GCA_031403975.1 Planctomycetota bacterium | reverse complement strand
CTCAGAGTTTTCAACACGTCACGGACCAGAGCGGATCTCATCAGGCACGCCCGGCACAAATCGAAGACATGGACTCTTCGCGGCGAGTGTGGCAGAGATTTCAATGAGCCTCCGCGGATTGCAAACTTTGTGCCGCCTGTTGTTGTCGCGATACAACCCATTGGCTGGGAATAGCTTGTGAAGCTTCGTCGGTTTTTCGCGACTCCCTCGATCGATGGTCAGCAGACTTTTTGGCAGGTTGAGACTCACGTCCATCGGTCGCTTCGAATTCCAAGGCAAATTGCCCGTGTCGCGCTGCCGGACAGTCCCAATCTGGCTCGTTTCGCTGCACATTCCACGGCAAAGAACAACACCGTCCCGACCTGCGGGCAACCGGACCGGTATGCCGGCTAAATCCCGGATTCAGGCAGTTTTGTTAAAAAAATCAGGGAAACACTTCGCCAATTAGTCTCTCTGAATCGTAAGAACGTCCGAATCTGCAGAATTTGCAGGTTTTCGCACAAAACTTGCTGCGATCCTACGAACAGCGGCATCAGACGAAGTGTCACTGATTCTCAACCGAACGCATGGAAGTACGGATTGACCTGTCGGGGTCCAGAAAATTGCAAAGGAGACTGCACGATGCTTGTCCTCAGTAGAAAAACCGGCGAATCCATCCAGATCGCGGGGGGTATCCGCGTGACTGTGACGGAAGTGCGCGGAGGCCGAGTGCGGCTGTCCATCGAGGCACCGGATTCCGTGCGTGTGCTGCGAAAAGAAATCGCCGACGCCGCCAGCCAGCCCGACTCGGCTCAGCCTGAGTCCGCTCGTTGACGCATCAATTGCTGCGTGGAGCCTGATACATCGTCAAGCTTTCGTAGAGCGGTTGAAGCCTGAGGCCGGGCCGGACACCCGATGGAACAGGACTGATCATCGCTCAGGAATCGCACGGAATCAAGTGTTGGCTTTCGCTCCGAGGCCGTGAATTTCTCACGCCATTGGGGACGAGCCCGGTGGCGATAAGATCACAACCTCTCCGCGAAAGGCGACAGACCCGGCAAATCATTGTCGTGCAGCGCCTTCGACAACTTCGGATGGTCGTCGAATCGACCGCCGGTTTCACGTCTTGCTGCCGCTATTCGGCCCGCTGCGACAACTTCGTGCCGGACGGACGAGACTGAGAGGCCATCTGCTTCAAAGTACTCACGAGTTCCTCACGTGATTTTGTGGCCGATTTGATCAAGCGTCGAAGCTGATCGACAGCCACCTGTACAGCGTTTCGTTCTTCTTCGAGATCTTCCAGAGCCTGGACCAGACCGAGTTTGTATTCCGGGTGATCGGCATTGTCAGCGGCTGTGGCGTCGCCCAGCAATTCATTCTTGCGAACCGTCAACGCGGCTTCCGCAGCAGCGTTCAGACGCTGCTGTTCCTGAGTACGGAGTTCCGTCTGAAGAATCTGTTCTCTGGTCCGCTGAATCGTCTGATGAAGATTCTCAACTGCCGATCGACCGCCGGCTGGAATCTGCGAACGGAAACGGGAACCCTGGCTGAAGTCCCACTGCTGAAGATCGTCCGCTGAGACATTCCATTGAGGTGCCAGGACACAGCTCGTGGGTGACACAGATTCCGCCTTGAACTCGCCGATGTAAATACTGCCTCCCTGGCCGTCGCCCTTGAAGACATGAACGACCGGAGCTGCGATCTGCGGCTGGCCTGCCGCGTCGGTGACGTTGAGCGGTTCGAGCCTGGCATCGCTGCCAAGTCCCGTGACCATCAGTTTCCCGCCGGCCGCCGCCTGCACAGGTGCCGGATTGCCGCCGGGTAAGGTCCATTCGTAGCCCCATCCCAGTTTTGTCAGCGCCAGCGCCTGGCGGGCTTCGGTGGCTTCGGCTTGCGCCTTTGCCTGGGCCGCGATGGCCTTTTCGCTTTCGTCCACGGCCTTGCGCAGTGCGTCGGCAATTTCACCCCGGCGCATTCCGGATTTTGCCGCCAGATAAAACTCTGCGCCCAGTCCGAGGATCACAAGGCACAGGCAAACGACTCCCAACTTGCTCATCGAAGCAGCTCCGAGAACGCTCATCCAGTCAGCCGACCACAAAATACAGCGCAGCGCGGCGAGTTCGCTGGAAATCTCTCTTCTTAAAGTTCGGCGGAACGACTATGCGGACTTCGTTCGCGTCGCAGTGACACTCGAGGACCGCAAAGAATCCCGTTCAACTCCACGCCAAGACGCGAACAGCTTACCCGACAGGAACAGTCGCCGCATCCCTCCATTCTTCGCCGGACATGCTAAAAGCCTGAATTCGGTGCGGTCAAGCAGAATCACAACCGCCACAATCGATACGGTCACAATTCAGGAAGCTTTTCGGGAAGACCGGGGAAGACTCCAAAAGCTGGCAGTTTCGATTGCCGCAGAACGCCGTGCGTGTACGATTCAGATCAAAGACTCGATTTCCGGCCGTCTTTTCACGACTGCTTTCCCGCCGAACACCTCATTCAGCAACCCCAGCCAAACACTCGGCAGTTCAGGCGGCTTGCCTGAGACCACCGACAATCTTCAACCTCGCGCGGGCGAGAATGGGTGGCAGCCGAATTCCCGAGAATTCGCAGGCTGGCCATTGATTCAGCCCGAAGTCTGACGAGTTCGACTACAACGAACCGTCGCGAAGCCCCCGATCTCACCTGAACACAACTACGGACCGGCGTCCAAGTGACGACGAATTCACTGCTCAATGATTTTGACTCTTAACAACGCTGTCCAGTGCCGCAGACAGTGCAGCTCCGCCACACAACTGGCGGTCTGCTTTGTCTTGCTGATCGTCTCGCCCACGACTCAGGCTGCGGACGACACCGGCGACTTCTTTGAGCGCCGGATCCGTCCACTCCTGCTGGAAAAGTGCATCGAATGTCATGGACCATCGAAACAGGAAAATGAGATACGCCTCGACCGGCGCAGTGACGTGTTGACAGGCAAAGCCGGCGAAGCGCCGCTGATTACTCCCGGAACACCGGAGACAAGCCGTCTTCTGCAGGTGCTCGCACATGCGGAAGATGACATCCGGATGCCACCGACCGGAAAGCTCGACGATCTGCAGATCGATGCCCTCCGGCAGTGGATTGCCGACGGTGCAATCTGGCCCGAAACGGTCGATCTCGAAGTCGAAGCCAGGAGGCGGCTCGAACGCTGGCGTGACCATTGGGCGTTTCAGCCTCCGACACAGCCTGATCTGTCGTCCAAACCGGAAACCGAGAGCGCCGTGGATTTTTTCGTTCGCCGGAAACTGGAGTCCCAGGGACTGACTCGTTCGATACCGGCCGACACACATACTTTGGTACGTCGATTGTCGTTTGCTCTGACCGGCCTTCCGCCTCAATCCAGCGACCTGAATTCTGCAGACACCGCCAGAGACAACGGATCGTGGATTGACTGGAAGACCGAGTATATCGACCGCCTGCTGGCGTCCGAGCAGTTCGGCGAACGTTGGGGTCGCTATTGGCTGGATGTCGCCCGGTACGCCGACACGAAGGGGTACATGTTTACGGAAGACCGGGAGTATCCTGACGCATGGCGGTATCGCGAATGGGTCATCCGGTCGTTGAACCGTGATATGCCATATGATGAGTTTCTGAAACGGCAGCTGGCCGCCGATCGGATGTCCGGTGCCGACGATCCCGCTCAGCTGGCGGCGATGGGCTATTTGACGCTGGGACGTCGCTTTCTGAACAATCCGCACGACATTATCGACGATCGGATTGACGTCGTGACTCGCGGAATGCTGGGACTGACCGCGTCATGCGCCCGCTGCCATGATCACAAATTTGATCCCATTCCGACGGCCGACTATTACTCGCTTTATGGAATCTTCGCATCGTCCGATGAACCAAAGAATGAACCTTCCACACTGCGGATGATCGACCGTGCACAGCCCGTCGACCCCGTGATTTTCCTGCGCGGCAGTCCGGGCAATCGCGGCGATGCAGTGCCGCGCCGTTTCCTGACAGCTCTCTCGAAGCCGGATGCAGCAGCCTACACGAACGGAAGCGGTCGGCTGGAACTCGCCGATTCAATCGCCGATCGGGCTAACCCGCTGACCGGACGTGTCGCTGTAAACCGCGTCTGGTTGCACCTCTTTGGTCGCGGACTCGTCGACTCGCCCAGTGATTTCGGAGTTCGTACGGATCCGCCGACGCACCCGGAACTTCTCAATTATCTCACGCTGGCATTCATGGAACACAACTGGTCTCAGAAGTTCCTGATCCGGGAAATTGTTTCTTCGGAGACCTGGCAGCAGCAGTCCGATCGTCGTCCGGATGCAGAAGCCGTGGATCCTGAGAATCGTCTGCTCGCCCGCATGAACCGCACGCGGCTCGATTTCGAAAGTCAGCGAGACGCAGTCCTGGCCGTCTCCGGGCGGCTGAATCAGAGCATTGGCGGACCGTCTTCGGACATTAACTCGGATCCGGATTCGGGACGCCGAACGATCTACGCCAGGATTGACCGACAGAACCTGCCCGGTCTGTTTCGCACCTTCGACCTGGCGAGCCCCGATGCTCATACGCCGAAACGATTTCAAACGACGATTCCTCAGCAGGCATTGTTTCAGCTCAACAGTCCGTTTGTGATGAACCGATCGGACGACATTGCCGAGCTGACGAAACACTCCGACAATCCGGATGACCTGACGCCCCGCATTCGACACTTGTTCCAGGCCGTCCTGCAGCGCGAACCGGAGCTGTTGGAATTGACTGAGGCTGCCGGCTTCCTGCGACACATTCAGTCGCAACAGGATTCTTCCGTCGGCTCCGCGGGATGGAGTTATGGCTACGGTTCCATCGATGAATCGAGCAATTTGGTGGCTCAGTTCTCGAATCTGCCCTTCTCGCGCGACGGCAAATGGCAGGGTGGCGAACAGATGCCCGATTCACAACTTGGCTGGACGCAACTCGACAAGAACGGCGGACATCCCGGTGGAACCCGTGAACTCTGCGCAATCCGGCGCTGGACAACGGAAACCGACTGCCGGATCACGACGAATGTTGTGCTCCGTCACTCGAAAGACGAAGGCGATGGTGTCCGACTGCGGATCATCGCACCACGCGGTCAGGTCGTCAGCGACATCACGGCCAGCAATTCGACGGCTGTCGCGCCTGTGGAGTCCTTCGATCTGACGGCGGGGGAACATGTCGACTTTGTCGTCGACTGCCGGACGAATGAAGCACACGATTCGTTCCGATCAAAGATTCTGGTGACTCAGGCGACCGACGGCAGAGTTATGCGAGTCTGGAGGTCAGAAGACGATTTCCGAGACCAGTCCGGAGCCAGTCGGCTGGACGCCTGGGCTCAGCTGGCTCAGACGCTGATCCTGACGAATGAATTTGTGTTTGTGGATTGAAGACTGTTGGCCCGCCTGCTGTTGGCCCGCCTACCGTTGGCCCGCCGCTCCGTCGGCGGGCGATTTCTGTTCCTGCGGCCGGATTCGTGAGAAGCCGGACGGCTCGGGGCAAGTCCGAAGTCTCACGACTTCGGCGACAGACAACTATTTCGCTGCTCCTGACGCATGAATCCTATGCTCGCACACGAATCGAATCTCAGCCCGATCATCCCCATCGGCCGGCGCGGCATGCTCACGCACTGCGGCATGGGCTTTGGATCACTCGCACTGGCCGGGATGATGAACGCCGCGGCTTCCGCGACACCACAGGCGGATGAATCGCCGAACCCGATGCTGCCGCGATCCGCGCAGTTTCCGTCGAAGGTGAAACACGTCATTCATCTCTTCATGAACGGCGGGCCTTCGCAGGTGGACACATTCGATCCGAAACCCGAGCTGCAACGACGCGGCGGGGAGACGATCTCTGACGGCAACCTGAAGACGGAACGACCGACGGGTGCACTTTATCCGTCGCCGTATCGCTTTCGCCGCTACGGACAAAGCGGCATCGAAGTCAGCGAGTTGTTTCGTCACACGGCTCAGCATGTCGACGACATGGCCATCATAAGGTCGATGCACGCCAACGTGCCGAATCATGAACCGTCTTTGCTGCTGATGAATTGCGGAGAAGCGCGGCTCGTACGGCCCAGTCTGGGTTCGTGGCTCACCTATGGACTTGGCACGGAGAATCAGAACCTTCCGGCGTTTGTGGCGATGTGCCCCGGCGGCTATCCCATTCAGGAATCGCAGAACTGGCAGAGCGGATTCCTGCCGGGTGTGTTTCAGGGGACATATCTCGACACGAAAAACACAGACATTGAGAAGCTGATTGAGAACATCCGCAATGACCGGATCTCACCGCCCGAACAGTCGCAGCAACTCGGTCTGCTGAGGTCGCTGAATAAGAAACATCTCGAAGAACGTCCGGGAGATGCTCAGCTGGAAGCCCGCATTCAGTCGTTTGAACTGGCCTTCCGGATGCAGACGGAAGCGGCGGAGGCATTCGACGTCTCCCGTGAACCGAAGCATGTGCTCGACCGTTACGGCGATGGTGTGCAGTCCCGCCAGATACTGATTGCCCGCCGGCTTGTGGAACGTGGTGTGCGGTTCGTGCAGGTCTGGCACGGCGAAGGCCAGCCGTGGGACAGTCACGACGACATTGAGGTCAACCATCGCCGTCTGGCAAAGCAATGCGATCAGGCCATCGGTGCTCTTTTGACGGATCTGAAAGAGCGCGGCCTCTTGGAAGAAACGCTCGTGATCTGGGGCGGCGAGTTCGGACGAACACCGGTCGTTGAACTACCCAAGAAGGGCAGCAACGAGGGCAAGATCAACGGTCGAGATCACAACCACTGGGGCTTCACCATGTGGATGGCCGGGGGCGGCGTGAAAGGCGGCTACGTTCACGGAGCCACCGACGAATTCGGCTTCCGGGCCGTCGAAAAGAAAGTCCATGTTCACGACTTGCACGCCACGATTCTGAAACTCATCGGCTTCGACCACGAGAAATTCACGTACCGCTACGCCGGCCGCGACTTCCGCCTGACGGATGTGCATGGAACGGTCGTGGATGAGTTGATTGCGTGAGTTTCCGGAAGTAGGCCAACAGCTTTGGACTGCGGCAGCCTGCTGCCGCTTTCGGTCTTGCAGCCTGCTGCGACACCTTTGGGATTGGGCACGATCATGGGCTCGTGCCTCGTCACTCGCTCGGCCAGCAGGCTGGC
>JANNGQ010000903.1:0-5071 GCA_031403975.1 Planctomycetota bacterium | reverse complement strand
AGGACATGCTCGCCCGCAAGGCAAAGGTGATGGGGTTCGGGCATGCCGTGTATAAACAGCGGGACCCGCGAAACGCGGTGTTCAAGCGTTGGTCCGAACGGCTCGCCACGGGGCGCCCCGATGCGCATCTCTACGGCGTGTCGGAAGCGGTCGAAAAACTGCTCTGGGACGAGAAGAAGCTCTTCCCGAACGCCGACTTTTACGCCGCCAGCGCGTACCATTTCGCCGGCATCGCGACGCCGCTGTTCACGCCGCTGTTCGTCATCGCCCGCACATCCGGCTGGGCCGCGCATATCATTGAGCAGCGCAGCGACAACAGAATCATCCGGCCCAGCGCAAATTACACCGGGCCGGAGGCGCGGGCGTTTGTTTCCATTGAGAAGAGGTGAGATTAACCACGACTGCTTCGTTCCGCCTGAAACGCTTCACTCCGTCATGACCAACTCCACGCGGCCCACGCCCGATCTTTTGCTTCAGCAAATTGCCGACTACACACTCGGGACCGATCGCATCGCGAGTGATGAGGCGTTCGAGACGGCCCGCCTGTGCCTGATGGATTCCCTGGGCTGCGGCCTGCTGGCGCTCAACTATACTGCCTGCGTCAAGCTGCTCGGCCCGGTCGTTCCCGGAGCAACGATGCCGGGTCGCGGCGCACGAGTGCCGGGAACCTCGCACGAACTCGATCCCGTCCAGGCCGCCTTCAACATCGGAGCCATGATTCGCTGGCTGGATTTCAACGACACCTGGCTGGCCGCCGAATGGGGACATCCCTCCGACAACCTCGGGGGCATCCTCGCTGTGGCGGATTACCTTTCCAGAGGCGGAGTTCCCCTGACCATCCGGGATGTGCTGGTGGCCATGATTCAAGCCCATGAAATCCAGGGCGTGCTCGCGCTGGAGAACAGCTTCAACCGCGTGGGCCTCGATCATGTCCTGCTCGTCCGCATCGCCTCGACGGCCGTTGTGACGCGGTTGCTCGGCGGTTCGCGCGACCAGGTCATCAATGCGCTGTCCAATGCGTTCATCGACGGAGGCGCGCTGCGGACGTACCGCCACGCGCCCAACACCGGCTCCCGGAAAAGCTGGGCCGCCGGCGACGCTACCTGCCGTGCGGTGCAACAGGCGCTCTTTGCATTGAAAGGAGAGATGGGGTACCCCAGTGCGCTGACCGCGAAGCTCTGGGGCTTCCAGGACGTGCTCTTCAAAGGCAATCCCGTGATCGTGCCTGGGCAGGGCTTCGGCAGTTACGTCATGGAACAGATTCTGTTCAAAATCTCGTTCCCCGCCGAGTTTCACGCACAGACGGCCGTCGAGGCCGCAATCATTCTGCATCCCCGGCTGATTTCCCGCCTCGACGAGATTGAACGCATCGTGATCGAGACTCAGGAAAGTGGAAAACGCATCATTGACAAGACCGGCCCGCTCCACAATCCCGCCGACCGCGATCACTGCCTGCAATACATGGTCGCAGTGCCTTTGCTGAAAGGCTCGCTGACCGCCGAGGACTATGAAGATTTCATCGCCGCAGATCCGCGCATTGACGCGCTCCGCGCCAGAATGGACGTCGTCGAGAACACGGGATTCACGCTCGATTACCTCGATCCCGCCAAACGCTCGATCGGGAACTCCGTGCAGGTGTTCTTCCGCGATGGCAGCGCCACGGAACGCATCGCGGTCGAATATCCCATCGGCCATCGCCGACGTCGTGCGGAGAGTATTCCTGTGCTGCTGGAAAAGTTTGAGCGCAACCTGCGCAGTCGTCTCCCGTCACGTCAGGTCGACGCGATTCTCGCCCGCTGCACAGATCGCGCGGCGCTGGAAGCCACACCGGTCTGTCGCTTCATGGATCTGTTCGTCGTGTAGGGCCGCCATTCCGGAATCCGGACTCAGGCCAGGATGCAGTTGGCGGCGTAGTCTGCGTTCGACGATCAACATGTACTCTGGTCCTCGGTCACAGGATGCGATGTGTCGGAACCGGACGGCCGGGTCGAAAACTCTGCAATGAGATCACATTCGGGGTTGCGCCGATTTCCGCAGCGGCGGCCGCCAGCTCGTCACGAACAATCCATTCAAGGTCAGCCGGATCCGTGGCGACACGTGCATTCACGACCACGTTCGCAGTACGAGTCTCCGTATTTGAAGCGAGCGAAAGCTCCGGCCCGGTTGCATTGCTGACGAGGTTTGCGACTGCGTAGCTGCTGTCGCACAGACCAATCACTTTCAGGTGAGCCGCCTCGGCGCTGGATGTCAGCAATCGGACGTGAAGACGCCCGATCAGGTCCATCAGAAAGACGTCGAGGTCAAACTCCCGCGGCGATTCCACCACGATCTGACTGTTGAGCCAGCCAAGTTCGGCTTCTCCTTCAGCGTAGATGTCGTAATCCACTTCCATGACCCGGCGACCAAACTGGCCTCGCTGCGCCAGTGTTTCAATCAAGGCTTCGAATCCCTCTCCGGACTTTGCAGAACATCGCAGCACCGGTCGGCCGGGGTATTCCGTCTCAATCAGCGATTGCAGCTCGGTGACCTCCGCGGGCGGCAATTCATCAACACGATTGATCACCACAAAATCCGCTTCTTCGATCTGTTTTCGGAAGATGTAATTGGCCTTCGGCGAAAACCCGCCGGACTTTTCACCACGCAGAATCCTGAGTCCATGGCTCGGCTTCAGAATCACTCCGTAGGGCGCGATGTCAAGCGGCACTCCGTAGACTTCGGTCAATGGTCGGATGACTGTCGCGACAAGATCGGTGCAGCTTCCCACCGGTTCGGCGAGAATCACGTCCGGCAACTGCCCTTCACCGAGTTTTTCCACCGTCGATGTGAGTGCGTTGAAGTTGCAGCAGAAGCAAGATCCCGCGACTTCGCCGACATCAAAGCCCTGAGATCTGAGGCTCTGCGTATCCACGAGGTCCGTCGTCTGATCGTTCGTGACAATGCCCACTTTCCTGCCCTGGGACATAAAGTGTCGTGCAAGTCGCGAAATCGTGGATGTTTTTCCGGCTCCAAGGAATCCGCCAACCATGATGTAAACGGGCTTCATGACATTTGCTTTTCAGACAAGGAATGCAGGAGACTGCCCGAACACGGAAGGCGTGTCACAGACAATGAAATCACTTTCGATGGGGAACTTCCAGCCGACAACAACCGAGATCGAGGAACTTTGAACCCTTTCCGGCTGAACACAGCAGGTCCTGATGCAGCCGGTAGTACATGAATCGACCCTCACGACGGACCTCGACAAGATCTGCATGTTTCATGATCTTGTCAATTCCACGAGCCATTCTAAACCACGTTTACGATCAGACGACACGGCGGTTAAGTGCCGGCAGGCAAACGGGTAGCGAGACCGAACGGTTTCTCATTCAGCCCGCAATGTGCAACAAACTGCTCGTTGATGATGTGGCTCCGAGAGTCAAATGACACCGTTGGTTAGCGTTTGTCAAAGTGCAGATCAGGGCTGCGCTCTCTCCGAATTCGGCTGTGCTACACTGCGCGTGCCCCCATTCTGAATCAGGCAGAGCGGCAGAACCAATTACCAGTCGCACCGAGCCAACGAGCATGGCGACCGTCGCAGAACACTACGCAACCCATCTCGCACCTGTTTACCCGTGGATGGCGAATGGTCTTGATGCTGCCATATCCCGTGGCGAATCTGAGATCGATGCCCTCTGCCCGAATCGATCGAACGGGCGCACGGCCGTTGATCTCGGAGCTGGTTTCGGCATGCACGCCATTCCATTGGCACGCCGCGGCTGTTCGGTGGTCGCCGTCGACACATCGCGCGACTTGCTTGATGTACTGCGAGGCCACGTCGAAAAGCTGCCTGTGAAAATCGTTGAGGATGATCTTCTGAACTTCCAACGGCATCTGGATGTGAAGGCCGACCTGATACTGTGCATGGGTGATACGCTGACTCATCTGCCAGAACTGCGTTCCGTCGAGAAACTATTCTCACTTGTCGCAGAGTCGCTGCACCTCGGCGGTGAGTTCATCGCGACTTTCAGAGACTACACCGCACCGCTCGTCGGAACTGGACGCTTCGTCCCCGTAAGAAGCGACGACGATCGCATCCTCACCTGCTTTCTTGAGTACTTCCCCGACCATGTCATCGTCCATGATGTGCTCCACGAACGAATCGGTTCTGTCTGGCAACTGCGTGTCAGTGCCTATCAAAAGCTCAGGCTCTCGACCGAGTGGGTGTCCGAAGCACTTCAGACCAAGGGCCTTTCAGTTCGCGTCGAGTCAGGGCTCGCAGGGATGGTTCGTGTTGTGGCAACCAGGGTCTGACCCTTCCGTCGAGCGGACTTTCAATGGGCAGCACTGTTCGTCTGTCGCTCATATCGAACATTTTGCATAGTTCGCGCAACCGACTATTCCTTCCTTGACAAGGAACAAGGAATACTGAGATGACAACACAAACTCCAGGACAAGAACGCCGGGTGATCCACCGGCTCGCGCCCCGCATGACACAGCCGGAGGAAATGAAGACGAAGAAGTATATTTATGGCGTCGATGCGCTCGATGGCGATGACGCATGGGCGATGTTCGAAGCCTGCGCCGCGTGCGACAAGTTGAAAGTGAAATCGCTTCTGGCGAAGGACCGGCGGCTGGTCAATGCGCAGTACTGGTATCAGTTTCCGATACACATGGCCGTCCGCGAGGGACATGCGGAGATCGTCGAGTTGCTGTTGCTCAGGGGCGCCGACCCTGGCCAGTCACGCTATACATACAATTCCTGGGACAAATTACTGCTGATCGCCAAAGAGCGCGGGCATCGTCAGATTGAGTTACTGCTTCAGCGGGCGATGAAAACAAAGTTCAACTACACGCCCGATTTTGATGTGTTGAAGGAATCGATCATCGCGAGAGATTCGCGGAAAGTCGGTGCAGTCCTGCGGAAGCATCCGAATCTGGCACAGGCAAGCGACGCACTTGGTAATAACCCGCTTCATTGGAGCGTGATCACCCGTCAATTGGGTTTGATCGAGCGATTTGTCGAACTCGGAACGCCAATCGACGCGCTCCGCGCCGACGGGCAGACTCCCGCCCTGCTTGCAGTGAACGGTGC
>JANNGQ010000902.1:0-3054 GCA_031403975.1 Planctomycetota bacterium | reverse complement strand
GGATGTCGAACGCCGCGACATGGTCATCAAAAACATCGAACAGTTCCTGGAACAGGACGAAGAGAATCAGACGGCGTGGCTGCGACTTCCGGAAAGCAGCTGGTGGTACTGGTACGGCAGCGACAACGAAGCGATGGCCGTGTATATGAAGCTGCTGGTCGCCGTCCGTCCGAACGATGAAATCGCATCGCGAATGGTCAAGTACCTGCTGAACAATCGTAAGCACGGTACCTACTGGAACAGTACTCGTGACACCGCGATGGTTGTGGAATCCATGGCCGACTACATCAAAGCCACGGGTGAAGATCAGCCGGACATGACTGTCGAGATCCTGGTAGACGGCCAGGTTCAGAAGTCTGTGAAGATCAGCGCTGACAACCTCTTCAGCTTCGACAATGTTCTGTTACTTGAAGGGGAAGCCGTCACTTCCGGAAATCACAACATCGAAGTCCGACGCACTGGCAAAGGCCCGGTCTATTTCAGCGCCTACCTCACAAATTTCACGAGGGAAGAACAGATCACCGCAGCCGGCCTTGAAGTCAAAGTCGATCGAAAATTCTATCGCCTGGAACGCGACGATAAACAGGTCAGCGTGCAGGGTGATCGAGGCCAGGTCGTGTCTCAGCAGGTCGCGAAATACAAGCGCATCCCGCTGGAAGATCTGCGATCCATCACCAGCGGTGACCTCGTCGAAGTGGAACTGATCGTCGACAGCAAGAACGACTATGAATACCTGATGCTGGAAGATCACAAACCCAGCGGTTTCGAACCGGACGACCAGCGCAGCTGCTATGTCTGGGAAGGGCTGCATGCGTACCGTGAACTGCGAGATGACCGAGTCAGCTTCTTCCTCACCACGATCGCCAGGGGCCAGCACAGCATCAGCTACCGCCTGCGAGCCGAAACACCAGGCAAAGTTTCGGCCCTTCCCGCCACGATCCAAGGCATGTACGCGCCGGAACTGGTCGGCAACAGCGATGAATTCAAGCTGCGGGTGATTGATCGTGAGTGAATCGCAGCGTGGAAACGTAGCCGTCACGCTCCGCCGTGACGAGCCCGTTGGAACCAGCGTGGTGGTTGAGATGACGGGCGGACCTGGCGAACACCTGGTCTGCGCTCTGCGAGGCTCTGTCCATCGGACGCGCAGGAACGAAGGCTCATCACGGCGGAGCGTGATGGCTACAATGGGGAACTCGCTGGAATCAACGCTTTGAATTCCGGAAGATCGCGGAGGATCGTGTCATCCGGGCGGCTCCTGTCCATGATGAAACGAAGTACACTACGGTCTCCCGACAGTGAGAATCTCAGGAGAAGCCGGGCTGTCATCCTTCCGGGACGTCGGGCAATTGCTCGAGGTCGGCCAGATCCTTCAGTCGGCCACTGGCACGTTTGTTGATTCACAAATCAGTCAGCGAAATCAATACAACGGGAATCCCGTCCAGCTGTTGAATGACGCGGTTTTCCCATGCCTCGTCAAACACTAATCCTGAGACGGAGTTCATGATCTCAATTCGAACAGGAGGATGTCCCATTCGCGTCATCTGTTTTGGATCAGTGAACAGTTCCAGCCTGAGGTTGGGAACATCAAATCCAAATTCCCGGCAAACCGTAAGGACTTTCTCAGCGTTCTCCGGCGACACTTGAATCCAGATGTCAATGTCACCGGTAAAGCGAGGATAACCATGAGCTGCCACGGCATATCCGCCCACCAGCAGGTACTTAACGTGGTGTGAATTCAACAGACTCAAGAACTCTTTGAAGTCGGGGGGCAGTCTGACCATCGGGATATGTCTGTCTGCGAAGTTGTTCAAGGATCTCCATTCGCTGGTCCATGGTCATCGACCAGTATTCGCGCCGCGTGGCGGCATCAGCGGCGGCAAACGAACTGAACGTTTCGACGAATGAGTTTCGGTTCATGAAAGCTGCTTTCCTTCGACGCCTGCCGCAAACGTGCGTCTGATTGTGGCGGATGAGCCGGTCCCTGGCGAGTGAGAATTGGCTTGATTGCGGCTTGAGTGGCGGCGAGCCCACCTCATTTTTTTTGGAGATAGTCACGCGATTCGCACCGGACTTTCAGAAGCCTCGAATCTCAAATATGCTGGGCTTCTTTGAAACTCGGGACAGTCACACGGAAAACGAGTGAACAACATCACCTAGCGGATCCCAGACATGGCGTGGCGGTTGAATGATTTTGTGGTGCGGGGCGAAATCCGGAACGGCGCGCGGAACACTGTTTCCGGTTGGCTGGAGGTCTTGCGGACAGAGAAACATGGCGACACCGAAACGATCGAGCCGAATCTGGTGATGCTGTCCTTCACGGGCAATCTGAGCGGTGAGCTGGAAGGTCGGACCTTTCGGTTTGAAGTACACGAACGCGATCTTCCGCAGCCTCGGCCGGAGCTCGAAAAAGAATTTCGCAGTGATCAGATCGGTGCGATGGGTGATTCTGTATATCGGATGGTCAGAGTTCCTCTGATTCCACTCGATGAGTATCTGGAAGGCTGTGATCTCGGTGAAACGCCGCCAGAAGAGCAGCGACTGTCCGTGTATCTGGAATGGTACAGCCAGAACGGACGCGTCGTTCTGGAACTGCTCGACCCGAAGATTGAGTTTGAAGGCGATTACCGGGACCTCGCTGATCCGGAACCTGAGCCAGTGCCATCGCCGGAGGACGTCGGGCCCCCGGAATTCACGACGGTCATCCGAAACGACGACGGCACGTTTGATGTCATTCGCGAGTCAGGCGATCAACCAGACTCAACGGATGATGAGGACCAGTTCGATTTGTTTCCGGCGAATCTGGAAGAACAGATCCGGCTTTCAGCCTCAGAGCCGGACCCTGATTCGGCAGGTGCAGGATTCAGTGATGACGTGGAATATCCCTGGCCGGAGGAGACGCCGCCCGATGAGCAGACTCCGGCGACGACTCGCAGCTGGAATGAAGTCATTCCCGGCATCGATCCTGAAACAAAGGCGATGTACGAGCAGTGGGACGAAGTTGTTCACGGCACAAAGGACGAACCGCTGACGTGGCTGTTTGAGGAGCCACTTTGC
>JANNGQ010000901.1:0-3086 GCA_031403975.1 Planctomycetota bacterium | reverse complement strand
CCTGCTCGACCTTGCCGCGGGTTTCGCCCGTAAGGAAGTTGTCGACGCGAGCCGCCTTCTGCACAGACTCAAATGTCGAACCAACCAGTTTCTGAACTTCACGCTCTTCGAGTTCAGCCTGAAGTTGAGCCCGCACGTCCGCGACGGAATGTTCAATCGGTTCTGTCCAGCCTTCAAACTTCAGAATCACATACTGACTGGGAGCCACCTGAATGATGCCGGAAATTTCTCCGATTTCCTTGAACTGGTAGGCCGCCTTTCGAATCGCCTCATGAGTACCCTCGGAGTTCTTGCGGATCGGCGGGATCGTGCCGCCCAGAGCTCGGCTGTTGGCTTCGACGGAGTAATCTCTCGCGATACCTTCAAAGTCATCCGGATTGGCTTTGATTTTTTCCCAGATCTCTGTCGCACGGCGAGGATTCTCCAGCACGATCATGCGGGCTTTGACCCGCGGACCATAGTTGTCTTCGTAGGCCATCTTCAGCATCTTATCGGTGATCGTGATTTCCTTGCCCGCCAGTTTCTTCAGTGCCAGCATGGGCCAGATAACGTCGCGATGATACTGCATAGGAGTCAGGCTGCGTTCGGCTTCCAGCATCTTGTACCATTGGTCGACCGCCAGACCGAATTTCTTCGAGATTTCAATGATCTCCTGATTCACTTCGGCTTCAGAAACGGTCACACCCTTCTCTGCACAGGCCTGTTGAATAATCGCGCGGTTGATCAGATTCTCCAGAACTTCCTTGCCATGCCGCTCAATGCATTCTTTCGCCACTTCGTCGTAAGAAATCGGTGCGCCGTTGACTCGGGCAAACGTCGTCTCCTTCGAATTCATCCTGACCTGGCCCTCTGCGTTGGTTCCCGACGCAGGCTGCTCCGCCGCATGACTGTCCTGTGCCCGCCAGACCTGCATCGTGATGCCGGCAGCGATCAGGATGACCAGCGTTCCTCCGACAAACATGCCGCCGCGATTCGCGCGACTGTGACCGCTGGATTTCTGCGTTTCAGTTTTGACTGCATCCTGCATGACTGAGTTCTCCTGAGATTGAGACATTCCGAAACGAGGGGAAAAGTTTGAGAGAGGATTTGATCCCTGCCGGACCGGCCATTCTGTCGGCCGCATGTCCGTCCAGCGAATTCAAGTCGGATTGGAATGCCTGAACTTTCCGGCAATGACTGCGCGTCGGACCGGTTTTCACGTACGGAATTCGAGCGATTCTCCGGGCTTATACTGCCATTTTCAAAAAGGGGTCAAGTTCGGTTTTTTTCGCCGCTGTACGGTGCCAACTCAATTGAGAAACCGGCAATTTCTGCTACACTTCGCCGGCCTTTACAGGATGCCATAAACTATTGTCGCAAAAGAACTTGCGGCATGCGTCCGCCCGATGGCGGAGATTGGCTGTGGTGCTGCTGCTCCGTCAGCCGTAACTTCAGCATTTTGAATTCTGCAACGTCCATCGAAGTCCCTACTCCCCCCTTGCAGACTGTCGGCTTTATTGTGGGGCAGGCTTCCAGCCGGCCTGGTCGATTCAACAACACTGCGTTTTTTCAAGTCCTGGCAGGCTGGAAGCTTGCCCGAAGGAGCAACGGGACAACAGTTAAACGCGCAGCCGGAAACCAAACAGCGACCAGCAGGCCGCCCCGGTCATCAATCAGGAGATCCTCAGCTTGTCTACCGATAATCCTTCGAACGAACGTGATTTGCCCTTCAATCCGCGAGTGTCCCGGACGGACATTCAGACGGAAATGCGAACCAGTTATCTGACCTACGCCATGAGCGTCATCATCAGCCGCGCTTTGCCGGATGTCCGCGACGGACTCAAACCCTCGCAGCGACGCATCCTGGTCGCCATGAACGACCTGAACCTCGGTCCTAACGCGAATCGCAAGAAGTGCGCGAAGATTGCCGGCGACACGAGTGGCAACTATCACCCGCACGGTGAAGGTGCGATTTATCCGACGCTGGTCCGGATGGCGCAGGACTGGGTCATGCGAGAAGTCCTGATCGACAAACAGGGCAACTTCGGATCACTCGCCGGACTTCCACCCGCCGCCATGCGATACACCGAAGCTCGTCTCTCCGGTGCTGCTGCCGAAATGATGCGGGATATCGATCGTGAAACCGTCGACTTTGCCCCGACCTACGACAACGACCGGCTGGAACCCGTTGTGCTCCCTGCCCGGTTTCCGAATCTTCTCGTCAACGGTTCGAACGGAATCGCCGTCGGCATGGCGACCAGCATACCTCCGCACAACATGGCGGAGGTCTGTGAAGCCGTGATCCGTGTCATCGATCATCCTGAGAGTATGCTCGAAGACCTGCTGGAGATTCTGCCGGGCCCGGACTTCCCGACTGGCGGCATCATCTGCGGAGGCATGGGTATTCGGCAGGCGTATCTGACAGGTCGCTCGACGCTGTCTCTGCGTTCCCGCACGCATTTTGAAACGGAAGGCAAGGCGGACGTGATCGTCGTCACCGAGATCCCGTACATGGAGACGCGTGACCGTATCCGCGAGAAACTGGAGATTCTCGTCAGCGACGAACGGATCAAAGGCATCTCCCGCATCGTCGACCTCACCGACCGCAACGTTCCGCCGTGGCAGGTGCGTCTGCACATTGTCCTGAAACGGGACGCCGACAAGGACGTCGTGCTGAATCAGCTTTATGAATACTCGCCGCTGCAGTCCACCGTGAGTGTGATCCTGCTGGCTCTCGACGGCAATCGCCCGCACCTGATGACGCTCCGCATGATGCTGGATGCGTTTATCCGGCATCGAGTCGACGTGATCCGCCGCCGCACAGAATTCATGCTGCGGGAAGCCCGCAAGCGGAAGCACACCGTCGAAGGTCTGCTGCTGGCTCAGATCGACATTGATCGCATCATCAAGACCATCCGCGAATCCGCCAGCCGCGCCGCCGCAAAGGAAGCCTTGCAGACGATCCCGATTCCGTCGGCATTGGTCTCACGAGCCCTCGGAGACAACGGCTTCAAGGCCTTCGTGATCGAGAACGGGGAGGCGACCGATTACTTCCTCTCAGCGAATCAGTCCGAAGCCATCGTCTCGATGCAGCTTGGGTCATTAGC
>JANNGQ010000900.1:0-7215 GCA_031403975.1 Planctomycetota bacterium | reverse complement strand
AGACCGCTGTTATGAATGTCACTCACACGACGCCGACGAAATCAGCAGCGGACTGACGCTGGACTGGAAAAGCGGATGGCAGACGGGTGGCACGCGGGGAGTAGCGGTCGTGCCGGGAGATCCGGACGGCAGCCGACTGATCCAGGCGATCCGGCACACTGATCCGGAACTCAAAATGCCGGAGGAGAAACTCCCGGAAGCCGAGATCAGCATTCTGGTCGAATGGGTGCGGAGAGGAGCCCCGGACCCGAGAATCGCAAAGCCGGTCCTCGCTGATCCCGGAGCGGCGTCCGACTGGTGGTCGCTACGGCCGCTGATTCGTCCTGCAGTGCCCGGCGACGGGCATCCGATTGACGCTTTTCTGTTGACTGCCCTGCGGGAAAAGACACTGAGTGTTTCCACTGAGGCCGATCGGCGAATTCTGATCAGGCGACTGACTCTGGACCTTCACGGACTGCCTCCGACGCCGGAAGAAGCCTCGCAGTTCATTCATGATCCGAGCCCTGACGCATACGCCAGGCTCGTCGATCGACTGCTGGACTCTCCGCGCTACGGCGAACGATGGGCAAGACATTGGCTGGACACGATTCACTATGCGGATACTCACGGATACGAACACGATGTCCTGCGAAAGAATGCATTTCGATACCGGGACTATGTCATCGAGAGTCTGAACGGTGACACACCATGGGATCGGTTCATTCGCGAACAGTTGGCCACGGATGTATACTTTCCCGATCGACCGGACCTGACGCCGGCCCTGGGGTTTCTGGGCGCGGGAACGTACGACCACAGCGCGGCCTCAACGGCCATCAGGGCGTTTGAGAACTTCGACCGGGATGATCTGGTGACGCAGACGATGGCTGCCTTTGTCAGCACGACCGCGAACTGCGCCCGGTGTCATGCCCACAAGTTTGATCCGATCACTCAGGATGACTACTACTCCCTGCAGGCCGTCTTCGCCGGGATCGGCAAGGGTGACATCTCCTATGACGCTGATCCGGAAGTCATCGCAGCGCGGCGCCGATGGCAGCAGTTGAAGGACGCAGCCGCAGGACGCGATCCCGCAATTCTGCTGCAGCCGGAGAACGAAGTCATCGCCGCTGAATGGGCCGGTCAGCGCGGCCCCGCAGCGAACTGGCAACCGCTGGAGATCGAATCGTTCGTATCGGTCGATGCGGCAAAACTGACCCGCGGTGCCGACGGTTCAATCCTCTCCGAGGGGCCGCGACCGGACAAGGAAACGACGTCGATCACTGGCACCACGGCCCTCAACAGGATCACCGCATTTCGTCTGGATCTGCTCACCGATCCGTCGCTGCCGATGAATGGACCGGGTCGCATGGACAACGGCAACCTGCATCTCAACGAGTTTGAGGTCCAGGAGTTTCCTCCGGACGCGACGGAATCCCGGAAACTGCTGTTCCGTCGGGCTTCAGCAGACTTTGATCAGACGGATTGGACCAGCAGTCATGCGATTGACGGCAAGCTCGATACCGCGTGGGGAATTCATCCACAGGTCGGACATGCTCATCACGCAGTGTTTGAACTCGACAGTCCGCTGCACGTCGGCCCGGGAACGCGCTTCGTTGTCCTGCTTCGGCAGATTCACGGACGAGGCCACATCATCGGTCGGTTCGCGCTCTCTGTCACGGATTCCGATGCGGAACTGACAACCGCGATTCCTGGTGAAGTCGAACTTGCACTCCAGACCGATCGTGATCAGCGGAATCCGGATCAGCGGCTGATTCTTGCGTCGTACGCGATCGGGCGGCTTGCCCACACACGACTCGGCGAATTGCCTCCGCCCCTGAAAGTCTATGCCGCCGCGCCCCGGGCCGAGAACGAGCGAGGGGTCATTACCTTTTCTGAACCTCGGACGATCCGCGTTCTTCGCCGTGGTGACCTCGACAAACCAGGTGCCGAGGCCGGTCCGGGAGCACTGTCCTCAATCACCGCACTTAAAGGCCGGTTCGAAATTGCTGATGTCCGGAATGAAGCACAACGGCGAGCCTCGCTGGCCAACTGGATTGCGCATCCCGACAACCCGCTCACCTGGCGAAGCATTGTCAACCGAGTCTGGCACTACCACTTCGGCCGCGGTCTCTGTGATACTCCCAGTGACTTCGGGCGGATGGGTGGAATTCCTTCGCATCCGGAATTGCTGGACTGGCTCGCCGTCTGGTTCCGTGATGATGCACACGGATCATTGAAAGAGCTGCACCGTCTGATCGTGACATCGGCCGCATTTCGCCAGTCATCTGCCTTCAGGACGGACGCCGCTGCGATCGATTCTGACAACCGCCTGCTGTGGCGCATGAATCGCTCACGTCTGGATGCCGACTGTGTCCGGGACGCAGTGATGTCTGTCAGCGGGCAACTGGATCTGACCATGGGCGGCCCTGGTGTGTCGCATTTTCTGTCCAGCCCCGGCCCGCAGCTCACTCCGGTACTGGACTACACTGGTTTCGACTGGAACTCATCCGGAGCCTGTCGCCGCAGCATCTATCGAGTCGTCTGGCGCGGCATCCAGGATCCGTTCATGGAATCGCTCGATTTCCCCGACATGGGTCAACTGTCTCCGACCCGCAGTTTTTCTGCTTCACCGCTGCAGGCGCTGGTGCTGTTCAACAATGACTTTATGCTGCACCACGCCGAAAAATCCGCGCAACGTGCAGAGTCCGCTGAAACAACGCCGGCCGGCCGGATCCGATTGATCGTCAACAGTGTCTGGCTCCGCGATCCGTCGCCTGAGGAACTGCGGTCCCTTGAGGAATTTGCTGCGCAGCATGGACTTCCGGCGGTCTGCCGGCTGCTGCTGAACTCGAATGAGTTCCTGTTTGTGGACTGATGGTTGAAATAGTGCCGAATCTTCGTAGGGCAGGCTGAAGCCTACTTCGACTGTCCCTGGTTCTCTTGACGACCCCATCCAGCTCGCCTGGATGGTGAAGCTGATGGAGAGCTAGCCGTGCAGCGCCCCGCAACCCCACCCATTCTTCCTGCATTCCCGCCTTCGGCGGGAATGCAGGAAGAATGGGAAAGTGTTTTATTTGCGTTTTTAGCTCTCCATCTGCTTCAGCAACGGCACGAGGCCGTTGGGGTCGAATGTCGGCAGACTGAAGCCTGCCCTACGATTTATCCGCCGATCGAGTACATCGGCCGGGACGGCTGGATGAAACGGGCAGTGTTGATTTCGTGGCCTTCCTTTTTTGCCGCGATGCTGGCCAGCATAGCATCGGCGATGAGTTCATCAGGTGCTTCGGAGCGCAGAAACGACTTGATATCCGTCTCATCGTGACTGAACAGACAGTTGCGGAGTTTTCCGTCAGCCGTGACTCGGAATCGGTTGCAGCTGCTGCAGAAGGGCCGGCTTACGCTGGCGATGAGGCCGATTCGTCCCTTGCCGTCGATGAACTCGAAATCCTGAGCAGCACTGTGGGTCTGCAGCAAGGGCAGGGCGGCAGAGAATAGCTGGTCCTCGGATCCTGCGTCAAAGTTTGCGCCGGAAGGCTCCTCACGCGGAGCGTGAGGGCTACTTTGTTTTGTCAGCCCGGACGGCTCGTCGACGGGTCGAAGTGGACCGAAGGTACTTTCCAGTGCGGCCACGATCTCATGTGCGAACAGCACCTTTTCTCTTTGCCACTGGCTGTCGGCATCCAACGGCATGAATTCAATAAACCGCACGATGGTGTCGGTTTCGCGGGCCAGTTGCCCGAACGGGACGATCTGATCCTCGGTCAGTCCCCTCACGGAAACGGCATTCAGTTTGATCGGCGCAAACCCGACGGCCCTTGCGGCCTCGATTCCGGCGAGCACACGTTCATATCCGTCGCGGCGAGTGATCCTCTTAAAAACTTCCGGATCCAGTGCGTCGAGGCTGACGTTCAATCGCCGCAGTCCTGCATCGTGCAGCTGCCGGGCTTGTTCCTCAAGCTGAATGCCGTTTGTGGTCAGGCCGATGTCGACGATGCCGGGAATGACGGCCAGCTTTTCCACAAGTCGATACAGGTCTCGCCGCACGAGCGGTTCACCACCCGTCAGCCGGATGCGATCAATTCCCAGCGTGACGCCGATCCGGACGACCCGTTCAATCTCCTCAAAGGTCAGCAGATGTTCCTTCGGCATAAACTCCACGTTGTCCGCGGGCATGCAGTAGAAGCAGCGGATGTTGCAGCGGTCCGTCACACTGATCCGCAGATTGTTGTGGACACGACCGAAGGAATCGATCAGCTGCCGGGACGGCAGGTGCTGCATGGTCATGATTGTGTCTCCGGCACCGCCCGATGATCGACATGCGGGACAGGGTGCTGCCACTCTTCATGACCGTCGACGCAGTGCTCCTTCTTCCAGATCGGGACTCGTTCTTTGAGCGTATCGATCAGCCAGCGTCCGGCATCGAACGCCTGATCCCGATGCGGGGCACTCACGGCAATTGCGACGCTGACGTCACCGAGCTGCAGGTGGCCGACACGGTGCGACATCGCGACACCGACGACTGGAAATCGCTGTCTCGCTTCCGACTCCAGCTCCAGCATCGACGCCCGAGCCATCTCGGGATAGGCCTCGTACTCCAGCCAGTCGGTCTGAACGCCCCGGGTGAATTCCCGCACTGTCCCGAGAAACATGACGACCGCTCCCGCGCTGATGTCGCGAACGGATTCTGTCAGCCGGTTGAAGTCGATGCACTGCGCAGTGAGCTCGATCACAATCAGCCTCCGCTGACGGGTGGAAAACAGGCGATCGCGTCACTCGCACGGACCACTCGGTCCAGTGCAGCATATTCGTTGTTAACGGCCCAGAGCAATGAAGTCGCCAGCCGTTCCAGTTGTGGGTATTGCTGAAGCAGTGCAGTTCGCAGGTCGTCAACAGTGGATTCCGGGGGCAGATGCAATTCGACGGAGTCACGTCCGGCGATTTCCCGGGCGGCGGCGAAGAGTAGAATTCTGATAGAGACTGTATTCATAAGTCGCGCGACCGACTAAGACATGCTCAGTCCTGAGGGTTTTGATTTGAATCGTTCGGCCAGACGAGGCATAAGTCCATAGGAGAGGGCCAGAAGTTTGATCGGATGAATGGTCGGAATGCTGCTCGACTGTTCCATCTGCATCCGGCAACTGCTGCAGTCGGTGACTCCGGCCACAGCATCAATGGTTTTCATTTCTGCAATCAGGCCTGCTCCGATTGTCAGTGACTGTGCAAAGTTTTCAGCGGCGAGTCCGAAAGTGCCCGCCATGCCGGTGCAGCCTTTCTCGATTTCCTGGACGCGAATGCCTGGAATCAGCTGCAGCAGGTCGAGCATCGGCTGACCTCGCCGCAGGGCTTTTGTATGACAAGGCGTATGCCAGGCAATGCGGACGGGCATTGGCGTGAAATCCGTCCGGAGTTTTCCCCGGCGGTGCAGTTCCATCAGAAACGTTCCGGCGTCGATCGTCTGCTGCGCCACAATTTCGGCATCATTGCTGGACAGCAGCATCGGATACTCCTGCGTCAGGCACAGCGCCGCGGATGGTTCGGTGCAGACGATCGGATAGCCTTCGCGGGCCGGTTCCGCCAGTTCCCGGATATTCTGCTCTGCGACAGTGCGGGCAGCGACCAGGTCCCCCACCGTGACCATGGACATACCGGAAACCGTCTGCGAGGGCGGAATGAAGACTCGAAATCCGTTGTGCTCGAGAACTCGAACAAACGCCTCAGCGAGTTCAGGGTCGTGATGGTTGGCGAAGTAGTCAACGAAGTAAACAACTGTCGGTTTGGCAGTTCCGGGCAGCCCGTTGTTATCGTCGCGCAGTACCCGCGACGATGCCAGAAACGGCGTCTGTGCAAATTTCGGCAGTCGCCGCTCGGCCGCGATCCCGATGGTTTTCTGGAGGAACCTGCGAAACCAGACGCTGTTCAGAAGGCGGTTAGTCAGGAACGAAAACCTTGAGGCCATCCGAGAATACGTGTGGACTCGCGACTGCAGCCGTGCGGACTTGCTCAATCCATGAGCCTGAACCTGCTGGGCTCGGGCTTCGAGGACCAGGTGCGGGATATTCACTTCCGATGGGCAGTCGAGCTGGCACTGTTTGCAGTTGAAGCAGCTGTTGAGCACTCGTGACACCGACAGGCTGGTGAGCAGTTCTCCATGCGAATCTCCGCAGAGGCTCTGCCGCAGAATCGCGGCTTTGGCTCGGGGTGTCAGTTCTTCGTCGCCGTTGTTCTCAACGAAGGGACACATGCGGGCCGGAGGTGTCTGCGCCCGGCATGATCCGCACCCGTTGCATCGCACAGCAGCGTCGGCAGCCTCGTCTGAACTCCAGCCCAGCTGCATCACAGGCAGCAATGGAGTGGCAGAAACGTCATCCAGCACAGATTGCGGCCTGGTCCGCCGCAGGTATTTCACGGTCAGTTGGGGGTCGTTGCTGATGATTTTGTCAGGATTCATCAGGCGCAGCGGATCGAAGATCTCCTTCAGTTGCTGGAAAGCCCGGTACAGCGGCCCGTACTGCGTCCGGATAAATGCAGTCCGGGACAGTCCGTCGCCGTGTTCTCCGCTGATCGTCCCGCCAACCTGCACGACCTGACGATACAAATCGCGGGCGATGGCCTCGATGGGAGTGTCGTCCCCTCGAGAGGGAACTCTGAGGATCGGACGAAAGTGAAGCTGTCCGGAAGCTGCATGCGAATACAGCGTGGCTGTGACTTCATGCTTCTGAAAGATTTTCTGAGCCGACACCATGAACTCGGCCAGTCGCTCGGGCGGCACCGCGACATCTTCAACAAACGGCAGCGGCCGGGACGTTCCTTTCAGACTTGCCAACAGAGAAACAACCTGTGCGGGCAGCGCCCAGAGCAATTCCACATCCTCGAATGTGGATGCCTGGCGGGTCATCTGAAAGTCAATCGAGCGGTCTTTCAGCAGTCGCTGCGAATCTTCCAGTCGCTGCCGGATTTCTCGCTCGCTGGAACCCGGGAATTCAACGATCAGGCCAGCTTCCGCTTCCGGAAGGATGATGTCCCGGAACCTCGCATCTGTGCCGCGTCCCAGGCTGAGCAGTCGACGATCCAGCAAGTCGCAGGCACTGGGGTCCAGTGGCAGCAGCAGCTGCATGGCCTGTATGGCCTGATCGCCGGACAGCGCCAAGACCCCTGAAGGGTCGCTTTCGCTCCCGGGTTCAATGACGGGTAGGTGCGCGAGGCCGTGCTCCAGGCCGGTAGATTCCATGGTCGATGCAG
>JANNGQ010000899.1:0-2357 GCA_031403975.1 Planctomycetota bacterium | reverse complement strand
GCCACCGCTCTCAGGCGTATCGGCAGCCACAACGTCCCGTTCGGGGCGTTCCCACCCACACAGTCTTCGACAACTGCTCTGCAGCAGTGAAGCGATTGCTGCCAGCGCTGGGGGAACTGGAGCGACAGGCAGCGATTTTGCGTCCGAAACCGTTGGCCGGACGAGAATGGTTCGAGCTGTTGCGGCAGAAGCTGATTCCTCAACTGGGTGAGCAGGCGTTTCTTGTGGTTGCCGTTGTCGGCGGAACGAATATCGGGAAGAGCGTCATCTTTAATCACCTGGCTGGTTGCAAAGCCAGTGCGAGCAGTCCGCTGGCATCGGGGACGAAGCATGCGACGTGCCTTGTGCCGGAAGGATTCACGGCTCAGCATGACCTGCAGTCGGTCTTTCCGGATTTCGAACTCCTGGAGTGGACTGACGCGGCTCTGGCGCTGGAAGAAAGTGATGTCCACCGCCTGTTCTGGAGGACCGCGAAGGAACTGCCGCCGTCACTGCTGGTGCTGGACACTCCCGACATTGACAGCGATGCTCGAGTCAACTGGGTTCGCGCCGATGCCGTTCGCCGCTGTGCCGATGTTCTCATCGCGGTACTGACGCAACAGAAGTACAACGATGCAGCGGTGAAGGAGTTTTTCCGCAAGGCCGGCGATGAAGACAAGGCCGTGCTGGTCGTCTTCAATCAGTGTGTGCTTCCGGAGGACGAACCGTACTGGCCGATCTGGCTGGAAACGTTCTGCAGTGAAACCGGGATCGTTCCGGAATCCGTGTATCTGACTCCCAACGACCGCCGCGCAGCGGAGGATCTGCGCTTGCCCTTCTTTGAGCGACGAGTTGCACGGCAAAGTAGGTCCTTTCTGCAGGAAAGGACTTCCGCCAACGGCGGGTCTGCGCAGCGCGGAATTCTTGAGAAGCCCAATCCTGAGCAACCTCCCGTTTCGGTCGCGATCAAGCGCGAAGTCCTGCCCGGCAGGCAGGACCTACTGATCGCGAACGCGCCGCGGAGTCTGGCGATCGATCTGGCGAATCTGAGGTTCCGGGAGATCCGGATGAGGACACTGCTCGGGTCACTGCGTGAGCTGACTCATCCTCAGCGAGGCGTTCCCGGATATCTGAAGGAAGTGCGGATCGCGAGTGAAGATCTGGGTCGCACGGCTGCCCGACTGACGTCTGAAACTGTTGTGCAGGTTCGCAATTGGCCGACGCCGTCGAATTCGGTGCTGGTGGCGGAAATCCGGACATGGTGGCAGTCGCGGCAGGAAGGCTGGGCCCGCCGGATCAATTCTGCCTACAACACACTTGGCAACGGAATCCTGTGGCCGATCCGGGCGGCTCGCAATGCGATTCAGGGCGAGCCCGTGCCGCCCATGAATGATTATCGCAACCGCGAATGGAAGGCCGCACTGGGCGTCGTTGAGGAGTTGTTTGACAAGCTGCAGTGGATGGCAGATTCCGGCAATGAAATCATCCGGCCACGGATCGAAGTCGTCCTTCGCGGGGATGCGCGATCGAAACTTCTGACGCTGCTGAAGCAGAAGCATGACGCGGTCAGTTTTGATGACGAAGTGAAGGTCGTCGTGGAGCAGGAGATGCGGACTCTCGAAGCGAACAGGCCGGATGTCTTCGGGATGTACCGACAGCTCAACAATGTTTCCGCAGCCGTGCGCCCGATGACCAGCGTTGTGCTGTTTACTGTCGGCTTTGGTCCGGCAGGGGAACTTGTGGCGCCGCTTGTGGCCAATGCGGCCGCCGCGGCCGTGATCCATGTCGTCGCGGATGTCGCTGGCGGAGCCACAGCGGCCATCGCCGGCGAAGCAGCAGTCTCCAGCGCCGCAGGGTCGGGAGCCGGATTGCTGCAGACCTGGTTTCATCGCCTGCATTCCGCATTCACAGCGCGTCGCGCCGGCTGGCTGACGGAATTGATTCATCGGGAGCTGCTGGGACAATTGCCGGAAGAACTGCAGGGAGCGGCCAGCCTTGCGGAATCGGGTGCGTTTGTCGAAGTGCAGGAGTGTATTGAGATTCTTGCCGCTCAACTGTTGCCTCTCCGCTCCGTCGGCGGGAATTCGGTGCCGTCGACTGATGCAGCGACAACCCCCTCATCTCCCGGCGCGCCGGGATCGGCCACCATCTCCCCCTGGAAGGGGGAGAAGGGACTTCGGGAAACTATGTGAACCCGGACACATCTTCTGTTTGGCCAGCCAGCAATGGGGCAATCTTGAGCATCAATCATGCAACCAACTCCTGAAATGCAGCAACTGACGATCCTCGCCGAGATCGATGACCTGATTCATCGCGTCCGCCGCTGGATTGAAGACGCGCCTGCGTGGGACTCCGCGCGCAAATCAAGGACTCTCGTG
>JANNGQ010000898.1:0-5495 GCA_031403975.1 Planctomycetota bacterium | reverse complement strand
GTGAAGCCATCCCCAAGATAAGGTTTCGTTGAACTTCGGTTCTGAACTCCCCTTGAAGACGACGAGGTTGATAGGCTGGTGGTGTAAGGCGCGAAAGCGTTTGAGCTGACCAGTACTAACGGAGAAATGTTTGGCCACTTTGATTAACGGTCAGAATATCACTTAGACTTCATTACGCAGAAACGGGCGGCTACGCTGTCCCTTCTGCGGTTTCCCGGTAAATCACTTGCGAGGAAACACGCGTTCCCATTCCGAACACGAACGTTAAGCTCGCAAGGCCAATGATAGTGCCCACAAGCGCGAAAGTAGGTCCTGCCGGGATCTTTCACACGAGCCAGCCCCGAACAGGGCTGGCTCTTTTTACGCGCCCCGGCAAGTTTCTCAAGCAACCATCTCAACGATGTAAATCATCATCGTGAAACAGCAGGCCGTACCGCGAAGCGCTCTTGTAGCCGGATTCGTGAGAATTCGGAGGTGTTCCAGGGACTCCGAAGTCTCACGACTCCGGCTACGAATCCAATCCTTCAGATTCCATTGAAATTTCGTTTTCCGGCAATCCGCTGCGCATTCAGCTTCCCCGCATCTTTCAGCAGTAATCGGATGACATCCGTACTGCTGTGGCGGAACTGAAAGCCGACTTCTGTCATCAGCCGCTCGGGCGACACAACCCACGGATAGCGAATGAAGTACCACAGCGGCGAAGGGAAATGAAAGATCGGCAGTCGCAGTGCCCACCAGCAGGCGGTCAGAGCCCGGCACACTCCAAACGGAACAGGGATCGCAAATCGACCGCTCAACCTTGCCAGATCCCTCATCGTAAACCAGTCCGGCGGAGCTACGTTAAACGGTCCTCGAGCGTCAGCCTTCAGGATCGCCAAGGTCGCGTCGGCGACGTCATCCAGATGCACGAACTGCATCTGCGGATTTGAACCGCCGGGCAATGTCAGCACTGGCGGCACCGTAAACAGTGTCGTCATAAAATTTGTCATGCCGGGTCCGTAAATCATGCAGGGACGAGTCCAGCTGACGGCGATCTGAGGATGAAGTTCCGTGAATTCCGCCAGCAGCATTTCCACCTGAAATTTGTCATCCGCATAGCGATATTCCGATCGAGTCCGCAGCGGATGATCCTCGGACATCGGAACCGGATTGTCGGGCCACGCGCCGTAGGCAGTGGCGCTGGACGAGATCAACAGTCGCGACGGACCTGCTTCGGCAGCAGCAGCCAGAAGATTGCCTGTGCCGCCGACGTTAATCTCGTGCATTCGCTTCTCATCGCGCATCGGATTCACGACGAACGCCAGGTGCAGGATCGTGTCCGGACGGAACAGAACGACGTGCTCACGGAGTCCGGAATCTGTGATATCGCACTGTTGAAACCGATCCGGCGCATCTGTTTTCGGGGCGACCATGTCCAGACCGAAAATCTCGGCATTCGGCCACTCCTTCCGAATCCCGCTGACGACGGCTCGGCCGTAAAACCCGGAACTGCCCGTAATCAGAATGCGCTGCAGCGTCATGGCGGAGCCGGATTGTGGAACGGAGAGATTCAGGAATGTGCGAATCGACTCGGTTGATTCGATTCCACGCGCGGACACTAACGAATCATATCGGTCTCCGTCACACGCCGCCGGGCAGAAATCGAGGTCGCAGAACCACTTCGCTGCAGATTGCTGAAGAACGAGACCGGGAAACACTGCACTGGGTGGCTTGTTCGAGCATCAGAACGGCATTACAACGAGTCACGCTATGAAGCATCCACCGCACGCGGATTCATTCCTGGTTGTACTGTCGGTTGTTGTGGCCGTGGCATTGCAGTCTCACAGTGTCGCTGCTGATGCGATTGAGAAGCTCAAGCCCGCACGACTGGAGGCCGTCCGACAGTCCATTGCGACTTTGCGTGATCAGCGGATTGAGGTACTTCGAGCCGGCCCGTATCAGGAACACCGCGCCAATCTGCATGTGCATTCTCACTGGTCGCATGACAGCGTGGGAACAGTCGAAGAGATCGTTCACGCGGCTCGCGCGACGGGAACCAGCGTGATCATGTTCACCGAGCATCCGGCCGATCACTATGACTTCTTTCTGGAGGGCCATCAGGGGTTCAATGACGGCGTATTGATGATCCCCGGTGCGGAGATGCAGGGATTTCAGGTCTATCCGAAGATGAGTCTGCAGGGAGTCGCGCCGCCACCGCAGGAACTTTCCGATCTGATTCGAGGTCGCGAAGGACAGGTTTTTGTCTCGCACCTTGAAGAGCGAATGGACTGGCAGATTCAAGGCGTGACGGGCGTTGAAATCTATAATACGCATGCGGATTTCAAAGACGAAAAAAACCTGGTGTCTGCTCTGAAGAATCCGTTTCGGATGCTGCAGCTGGCCGAATTGTTTCGGAAGTACCCCCAGGAATCTTTCGCCGCCCTGCAGGATTATCCGGCTGATTATCTCAGACGCTGGGACGAACTCTGCAGCATCGCACCACACACGGGAGTCTCGGCGAACGATGCTCACCAGAATGTCGGCCTGGCGATTCGCTGGACGGAAGGCGAAAAGGGTGTTCTGGAAGACCCCCTGGGGAAACGGCTCATGGAAATGGATTTGTCTGCCGTGCCGGAGATAGCGCAACTGCGAAGTGACAAGCACCCGGGAGATGTCATTTTCAGCTTGTTTCTGGACCGTTATGAAAACAGTCTGCGGCATGTCGGCACACACTTGCTGCTGAAGGAACTCAGTGATAAGTCGGTGAGAGAATGTCTGGACGCGGGTCGCGCTTTTGTTGCTTTCGACTGGATCGCGGATTCCCGAGGCTTTGATTTTGCAGCCAGCTCAGGAACGATGCGTCACGAAGCCGGAAGTCAGATCACGCAGTCGTCAGGACTGATTCTCAAGTCGATCGCGCCACTGCCGGTTCACTGGCGACTCATCCGGAACGGCGAGGTCATGTCGGAATCCGACGGACGATCTTTCAGCAGCGAGGTTGCCCGTACCGGTGTCTATCGCTGCGAAGCATGGCTGGACATTGCCGGAGAGCCGACGATCTGGATCCTGTCGAATCCGATCTACGTTGCTGCCCCCTAGACTCGAGTCTCCTTTCACACCACACGTTTCTCTGCCAGGGCTGAATCGATGAACTCCTCAGGGCCGTCAATTTTTCTGGCGATCATTCTGCTGTTTGACTCCAGCGCCGAAGCACGACACTTTAAAGTCGGCTTTGCCAAACAGGATATTACACCGACAAAGGCGACACCGATGTGGGGCTATGGCGCGAGACATGCTGCCCTGTCGACCGGTGTTCGCGATCCCCTGTATGCGAAAGCCGTGGTGATTGATGTCGGTACAGACAAGCTGGCAATCGTCGGTCTTGATCTGGGACGATCGCCGCGCGAAGACATGATGGTTCGAATCCGAGAGGCGATCACGGCGACGTCCGGCGTCGGATTCACCCTGATCTCCGGTTCGCACACTCATCATGGTCCGGTGATCGAACTGCTGGACGAGCCGGGTAAAGGCCAGGGAGTATTCGACGACGCCGTCGCCTATTCGAAGGAACTGGAAGTCAAAATCATTCAGGCGATAAACGCAGCGGCCGCGGATGTTCGCCCGGCCAGAATCGGATGGGGAGCGAAATCCGTCGCTATGAACCGGAATCGACATTCCCGGATAGAACCGAAACCGGTCGACACGGAACTGGGCGTGATCCGGCTTGATGACACGGATGGAAAACTCATCGCCGTGATCGTGAACTATGCGGCTCATCCGACAATGCTGGATGGTGCCGACCTGCGATTCTCTGCCGAATGGCCGGGGGCGATGATGAATGCCGTTGAAGAGCAACTCCAGACCAACTGCATCTTCATGCAGGGTGCGTCAGGCGACATGTCCGTGAAGACGACTGACGAGACTCGCGGCATTGAGGCCTTCGGAAAAGCGATGGCCGCGCATGTCCAGGACATTGCCGGATCCATCGATGCAGAAATCCCCGCCGAGCCCGCGCTGCAGGGAATGGAAGAAACGTTTGAGTTCACCACGCGAATGCCTTTTGCGAGTCCGCTCACGCAGGTGTTGTTCAGCACGGCCTTCTTTCCTGAACTGGCCGCGGCGTCCATGTCTGAGGATCTCCGCGAAAACACGATTCATCCTCATCTGACGACGATCCTGATCAATCAGGAACTGGCACTGGTCGGCGGATCAGGAGAATTCTTCTGTCAGCATGGCCTTCGACTCAAGGAACGATCGCGTGCCGCCGAGACATTCTTCTTCGGCTACTGCAACGGCCATCACATGTATTTTCCCACGATCGAAGGAGCGGCCGAAGGAGGCTATGGTGCTGACGCGACGGTCAGCTGGGTCAGCCTCGGTGCCGGCGAGGAAATGATGGATCACGCATTGATTCAGGTTTATACGATGCTCGGAAAATTCAGATCTGAAATACTCGTTGAGCCGTGAGCGGAATGAACCAATTTGCCATCGCCAGGCTCACACCGGTGATGCCAATCAGCAGCGACAGATAAAATGGGTGCCGAACGAAGCGAAACGGCCCGCTGGTCACAAGGGCATGTTCCTTACGCGTCACCACCGTGTCGGTCAAGTTTCTGCCGAGATTCCAAAACGTCCACACAACCAGGCTGGCGGAGCAAACGACCAGGACAACGCCCGGCCATCGAAGCCACGCCGGCGCCGCAACTGACGACCACGCCATCCAATGCGGATCGATCATCCATGCGGCTCCACCCATGAACGCGGGTAATCCGCTGAGCCGCAGTCCGAAGAGAATGAATACGCCCTCCTGCCATCGATCGAGCTTCTCGGCGGTTCTGGAGCGGATCCGGAAGCAGGCGGCGACAGGCGCGAACACCGCGAACACAATCACCAGCGCTGTACGCAAATCGTTGTCGGCGGCCATTTCAACCTCATTCATGATTCAGGGCAGCCCGGGCTTTATTGGAGTGCCACCCGGTCCGTCCATGGGATAGACAGCGTCCTGCTTTTCCAGTCCGGCGTTGAGGCTCTGCATCAGGCGGCGGAGTTCTTTGGGTTCGCGGTCAGCGAGGTTCCTTTGCTCGAACGGGTCGTTGGCGAGGTTGAAGAGCTGGTAGTGCGAGTTCTCCGAGACCCTGGACGGGAAATAGTGATAGATGACTTTCCAGTCGCCGTTCCGGTGAGTGGTGAAGTAGTCGGTACGATGCGGTGAGTGCGGGTAGTGAAGTGTCAGTTTTGAAGTTGCGCATTTCAGGCCCGGAGGGCCGATCCCGGCGCGCCGGGACCGGTGGCGTAAGCAACCGGTATACGAGAATCAAAAACCTAAGGCCTGAAGGGCCGGCACACGGGCGCTTGTGTCGGCCCTTCTGGCCTGAATCGCTGTGTTTTCCGTATTCCGGTGGCTCACGCCACCGGCTGACGATGAGCCGGGCTTCCAGCCCTGATGAAATGCGCAACTTCAAAAAGCGTCAGCGAGGTGTATTTAACGCCGCGAGAAGACACCACGAACGCCCTCG
>JANNGQ010000897.1:0-5626 GCA_031403975.1 Planctomycetota bacterium | reverse complement strand
TGAACACGGTATTTCTCCGCTGACGGATTCCGAAAGTTCAAATCGAATAGTTCAATACGCTACAGGATCGCGAGGAGTTGTTGAAGCACAATGTAGCCATCACGCTCCGCGTGATGAGCCCTGTTCCGACGTGTGACCGGTGGAAAGATCGTTGAATGGAGTCGTGCGAGACCAAGGCTCGTCACGGCGGAGCGTGACGGCTACTTTAGCCGAATTGATCATGTCGCTTGCTCATCCCCCGTCGAATTGCGAAATTGTCTTCAGCCGCCTGTCCTTCCTGCTGCACATCCCGCCAACTGAAGGCATTCTCTGCCATGTCCTACATTGTTCGATCTGCATTGATGATTGCTGCGACGATGAGTTTCCTGTGTTGCTCGAAGTCTGCCATCGCCCAGGTCCGCGATCGCGCGATCGTTAACCTGACCTTTGACGACCTGCCGGATGCGGCGGCGGCAACGGCTGACAGTGCTCAAATCGGTAAAGTGCCGGATACCGCAACGCTATCCGGACAACCCTCACGCATTCATTCCGCCTTTGTCAACGGCAGTGCCGGTTACTCTTTGATGCTGGATCCGTCTCGCAAACAGCAGTTGTTCCTCCCGAACAGTGAAGACACCAGCCGTCCGGATGCCGTCACGGTCAGCGGTCTGTTTGCCAGCCTGCAGCCATTGAGCTCCGCGACGTACCACGGACTGTTCGCTAAGCGCAAAACCGAACCGGGAAACAACACGAATTACGGAATTAACTTTACACCGGCGAGTGACGTCCTGCAGGTCTATGTGAACGACGGCACCGGTTTCAAGGCCGCCCATTACAGTGCGAAAGCCACGATCGGATACCGTCGCCGAGTTCAGCTGACGATGTGCATGGACAACGGTGATGCGCCGGCGGCTGATGCAGATGCGGATGCAGATGATCTCCGCGTCCGGTTCTTTGTCAACGGTCAGGCGGCCACACCAACCGCAGCCACAGGAGGGCTTGTGGATGGGAATGTGGCCTGGCTGCAGGACGTGACGCTGGCGAAGTGTGTCAGTGATACTCCTTTTACGATTGGTTCCAGCTTTACGGACGGTGAGTTGACACGATTGATCTGTGATGACGTTTGTCTGTTCTCAGAATCACTGTCAGATGACGATGTCAAGACTCTGTTCACGGAACTAGCCGGTGCGTCAGCGGCTGAGATCACGGCAGAGCAGGGCGGCGGCGGCGAAACAGCGGCGATGCAGCCCGCGATTGCCCGGGTTACGCCGCATGCCATGGGAATTGGCAAGACGACTCGCGTGACAGTCGACGGGCAATACCTTGAGGGCGCGAAACTGCATTGCGAGGTTGCCGGACTTGCAGCAGCCGGTGCCGAAGGCAGCAGTGCCGGACAAGCCGTGTTTGACATCGCTGTGGATCCGGCTGTTATCCCGGGCCGCTACCTGGTTCGCTGCGTCACAACGAATGGAGTCAGCAATCCGCTGGTGATCGCGATCGACGGGCTGTCGACGCACGTTGACAGCACTTTCACTGAAGCCAGTCCGGCGACTGCGTTTCCGGTGGCTGCCGCAGGAGTGATCTCCGGAACAGAACAGAAACGGTTGTGGTTCAAGGGGACTGCCAATCAGCGGGTCGTTGCGGAAGTCGAAGCCCGGAGAGTCGGCTCGAAACTGGATCCGGTCGTCGAAATCCGCACTCAGTCCGGGACTCCGCTGGCAATTCAGTGGCAGCAGTCTGATCTGAACGGAGATGCCCGCACGGTGGCGACTCTTCCAGCCGACGGCCTGTACTTTGCCGAAGTTCATGATCTCCAGTTTCAGGCACCGGGAGCCAGCCCCTGGCGGATGATCGTCGGAGACCTGCCGCCGTCATCGCTCGCATTTCCCACCATGCTGACGTCTGCAGGAGGGTCCATCCTGACGCTCGGACGCGACGCGGTTTCGGAGCCCGTTGTTTTCAAGGGTACCAACGGGCGACTGACCATCGAGTCCGGATCGCCTTTACTGCCACTGCCCGCACTGCGAACGATGCCGGGTGCTGAAATTACTGAACCGGTTGAAGGTATTTTTCCTGCCACTCCGGTTGATGCCACATTCACAACAGCTCCGTTTTCGCCGCTGATGATTAACGGTCGCATTTCCGCCGCCAAAGAACAGGATTCAGTATTGCTGACAGTCACACCGGGGCAGACGCTGCACTTTTCTGCCTCAGCGCGACAGATTCACTCGCCGTTGCGGGCACACTTGTCGCTGCTGAACGGTGACGCAATTGTCGCACAGAACGACGGTGAATCCGGCGCTTCCGATCCGTCCTTCAGCTTTGTGGTTCCGGATGCAGTCACTCAGTTGAAGGTTCAGATCCGTGATGTCACCGGCAAGGGATCTCCGGCTGCTGCTTATCGATTGCTGGTCGGGAGAGCCGATCGGATCGCGTTCGTGCTCAGCTCTGATGACAGCTCTGTCCGGCTGCCGGTAAACGGTTCCGTTCCGGTCGTAATGAATATCGTCCGTCAGTCGCCCGTCTTCAGGTACACAGGCCCGATTCATCTGTCGCTTACCGGAGCACCCGGGATCTCTGTGATTCCGGACACGCTGCCGGCCAGTGAACAGGCACAGGAAATTCATTTTGTTATGCTCACACGGACTGCAGAGGTCACCGCCGAATCCATTGCAGAGGGTCAAGGCCTCACGATCGAAGGTCGAGCTGACGGCCCGGACCCGGCATTCTCGACCACCGCCCGGCTGAAGATCGACTCCGTTCCCGGCGATGCATTAACGATCTCCGACAATGCCATCGTGGCAGGATCGGCAGAATCAATTTCAGCCACAGTCCTGCTGGATGCAGCTCCGCCCGTGCTGCTGCGGGGAATAACAACGCAGCTGCCTGTGCGAGTCGTCCCCTTGACCGAACAAGGACGGGCGTTGGCACGGTTTGAGTTGAAAACCACGGAGCCCGATCGCAGGGAAGACCCGAACAAGCCGGATTCTGCTCTGAAGCCGAAAGTCAGCCTGGCAGAATTTCAGTTCGGCCCGGTTTCTCAAAGCAGGTTTCCGCTGACGCTGCAAGTTCCGCTGGACACGCCGTCTGCGACCATTGACGCGGTGGTCTCCGCTGAGTTTGTTGATCAGCCGCTGGAAGCTACGAACGGATCGAAATCATGGACCGCCCCCATCTCTCTGTTCATCGATGATGCCCTGACGTTGACATCGTCTGCAGAACCAGTCAAAGGCACAAAGACGTCCACTGTCGTATTCTCCGGTCTGCTCCAGCGCCATCCGCTGTTTTCAGAACCTGTGACCATCACGCTTGACGGCCTGCCCGCAGGGTACGCCGCTGCTCCGGTGATCGTCGCTCCGGAGCAGCCGGAATTTGCCGTCTCGGTGACAATTCCCGAAGCCGCCACCGCCGGCGAAGTGCCGAACCTCAACCTGAAAGTTCAGCAGGCCGGCGGCAACGTCATCAGCAAGCCGACAGTCGTACGGCTGATCGTCGAGTGAGTCCATACATGAAGGATTCCGCACCGAGCCTCACAGTCTTTTCAGGTCAACTGGATCTCGAAGTCATTTGTGGCCGAATCAATTCCGATTATTCAACCTGCTCGACCGGATTATGAGTCACGGATGCAGTACCGTCGCGCAGCTGTTCGGCCGCCTTGCGCCAGATACTCTGGCGCTTTGTGATCTGGGATGCTTCGAACCGAAGCACATTTCGATTGATCTGCACTTCTGCCAGTGTCTCGTACGACTTCGCAAGCCTCTCTGGAGTCACTCCGAGCCTGCGGACGACGTCTGCAGAATCCATGGCCTGCATCTGAAATGAGGTCGCATGAAGTGAATTCAACAGCGTCAGAATCTGCTCAGCCGCCGCTTCTCCCAGCAAACATGTGGCTTTCAACGTCGGATGCACGTCGTCCAGAAACATCGACTCGTCGAGTATTTGCCCGGAAGTGTGGGGTCGCAGAACGGCAGCTGCATCGATCACCGCGGAATTGCCGGCCAGCGCGATTCTCCTGATCGCGTCACGATACGCAGATTGCGCCCGAACCGGATGTTGATCCAACTCAAGAGCCTGCTGAAAATGAGGTCCGGCGGCTTCGGACTGACCGGCTTGAAGCAGGCAGGATGCCAGCCGAAAGTGAAACTCCGCAAACTCCGGCTGAAGCTTAACGGCTGTGCCAAAGGCCGCCGCCGCCGTCAGCCACTCGCGGCGAGCCTCCAACTCCAGCCCGTGGTTGTACAGCAGTTCAAGTTCCTCTCTTTCGCCCGCACCAGTTCCTCGACGAAGTACCGAACGATCAGGCGGGTATCCGGATTCAGAAGCCGCGGGAACAAACCACAGGGTTTCAATCCGCTCTCGGCGGCAGAATTGCGACAGCTGTTCCAGCCGCGTGCGAAACCGATCAAGCCGTGCAGCTTTCAGCTGATCCGACACAAGAACGTGGTCAAATAGTCGCCGCCCTCGCTCGCGGATTCTCCACAAGGCACTGAATTGTGAGGCGAGTGCGCAATCGATTTCCCGAAACAGGGCCGAGTATTCTAACCAGCGGTCGATGATCGGAATCCCGCGATTCGGGTCAACCAGGAGCTCACTCGTCTCGTGATAGATTTCGTTGTGTCCTGTGTAAATCAGCAAGACATGCGGCCGAAAAGGCAGTCGATTCAGCTGTTCAATGTCCAGCACAATGCCATCCCCGGACCGCGCAAGATTGTGAACTACGATCCTGGGCAGGCTGTATTCACCGGACGCTGCGGCTTCCGGTCTGAGCGACTGCAGTCGGAGTGCGGCAACCTGCACAATGCTGGCATGCGGGTGATAGGGCCAGCCCAGAGTCGTCGAGCCGCCGATCGCAGCGATGTGATATTCATCCGCCGGAGCCTCCTGAAGCTCTTTCGGAAACTCGGCTTTCTGCACAACGGCCTCGGGGCGAAACCTCTCAATCGCTCGGCAGATCGATTCCGCCAGGCAAAACGTCAAAGCACACGAAAACCAAAGTTTCGGAATGAGAGATCCTGCGGCACCCGATGATCGGCGAAGGCGCCTGATCTCGTTCACTGCAACAGGCAACCCGATGATCAGAAATGACCAGGCGCCGGCCACGACTGCGCGCAGCGCGATCATCAGTGTCCAGGCAATCGCGTCATAGATTCCGCCAACAACATAGAGATATCCCATGGCTGTGACAGACAACTGCCAGCCCATGAACTCGCACCAGTCTCCCGTCGATGCAGGGCGACCGCAGAAAAGGAACGAGACCATGATGCCGACAAACGCCAGCACTGCCAGGTATTCGAACCATGAATCATACAGGAAGCTGAGTCCGTCGAACCAATACATCAGCAGGGGCAGCGCAAAACTGACGAGGATCAGCAGCAGCGACCAGCTGCGTACGACCAGTGTGAAGCGTCGATTCTGCACGGAGCAGGTGCCTCCTATGCCACGGGCAGAAGTTCCGCAATCGGTTCGCCAAACGGCAGGATCGACATCGGGCGCCCGCTGTAGTCGATGAACGACTGAGTCCAGTCGATGCCGAGATGACGGTAGACCGTGGCCCACAGGTCGTTGGGAGTCAGCGGTCGCTCCTTCGGTTCTTCACCCCTGGCATTTGTTGAGCCGATGACCTGTCCGGTACGCATTCCACCGCCGG
>JANNGQ010000896.1:0-2828 GCA_031403975.1 Planctomycetota bacterium | reverse complement strand
AACCGAACGCAGGAACAGCATTCCCGTGTGATCGTGAGACATGTCGTACAGATGAGGGACGAGCGAAACGTCAACGCCAGGCTCCGCGATCAGCGCAGTGGCGATGTCTTCTTCCAGTTGCCGACGAACCGGATTGCGGCCCTGTGCCTGGCTGATGACGACGGTGACTTTCGTGCCTGCCATGAACAACTCTGCGGCTGTTGAAAAGGTATCTGGAATTCCCACGCCACCGGGCCAGCCCCACTTTTACGAATCGTTGATCTGGCCCTTGATGGCCCTTTGAGCATCTTCCCAGGCGGACTGCAGAAACTCAACATATCCGGCAGCAGAAAGCAGACTTGCTGCCGTTTCGAATTCGTAAAGCCAGCCACTGCCGTAATTGTCGGCGTTAATGCCGGACGGATCGATCAGCAGCTGCTGATTAAAACTCAGGACTTTCCCCGCGCACGGCGGAAACATGGAGGAAACCGCCTTGGCACTCTCAACTTCGCCGATTTCCTGTTGATCGCGGACCAGTGTCTGCGGGTCGATCGACCATTCCAGAAAGTACACATCCTGCAGCAGTCGCACTGAATACGCTGTGAAACCGACCCGGTATCGCTCCCGCCCTGTCTCCTGCAGCCAAAGATGCCGCCGGGAATACAGCCGGTCGTCCGGAATCTGAGCCATATACTGGCCCATCATAAAATGACGTTGTTCTGACATTATTGACTCGCCGGGAGCGTGATCATGAATCGCGTGCCTTTGCCGGGTTCGCTCTCACACGAAATCTTTCCGTGATGCGCTTCGACGATGCGGCGAACCGTCGGCAGTCCGAGTCCGCTTCCCCCCGACCGTGTCGAGAAGAAGGCCTGAAACATCTGAGCGCGGGTTTTCTCGTCCATTCCTTTGCCCGTATCGATGACTTCCAGAACGACCTGATCACCTCGATTCCGAGTCAGCAGATCGATCGAACCGCCGTCCGGCATGGCTTCGATCGCATTGCGGCACAGATTTACCAGTGCCTGCCGCATCAGCGACCGGTCGAGCAACACGACCGGAAGATCACTGTCGAGGTGCGGACGCAGCTCGACTTCCATGCTGTTCGCCTGCGGTTCCAGAAACTCGACATAGTCCGTCACGATATCATTCAGACGTCCGTTTTCCAGATGCAGTTCACCGGCGCGGGCAAACTGCAGAAAGGCGTTAAGGATCTCTTCAAGATTGCGGCATTCACCCTGCAGACTGGCGATGCGTCGCAGCATCCGGCGGGCCCTCTGAGTGTCATCTCCCTCCAGTTCTTCTGCGAGCAGTTCCAGATTCATCCCGATTGTGGACAGCGGATTGCGGATCTCATGCGCCAGACCACCGGCCAGTGTTGCCAGCTCGGTGTTCTGCGACTGAAGCCGGGCGTGTTCCTGGTGTGCGGGAGTGCAATCCATCGGAGTGACCATTGGTCTGCGGCATTTCAACACACAAGCGCCCGGGTCCGATTCGATCCCGGGGCGCTTCGTACTACTCCTCTGAGATACTCTGCCGGTCAGCCGACCGTTACTCTTCGTCGTCGTCGGCCGGCTCGTCCTTCTTTGTCATCAGGACAGCCTTGCGGGACAACTTCACGCGGTTCTGATCGTCAACGGCGATGACCTTGACTTCGAACATATCACCGATCTTGCAGACGTCTGTGACGTTCTTCACGAAGCCATCGGACAGCTCGCTGATGTGACACAGTCCGTCTTTGCCGGGAGCGATTTCAATGAAGGCACCGAAGTCCTTGATCGACGTCACCTTGCCCATGTAAATACGGCCCGGCTGAATCTCTTCGCACAAAGCCTCGACTCGCGCCAATGCCGCATCGGCCGACTGAGCATTCGCCGCGGAGATCGTGACAGTGCCGTCTTCAGCAATGTCGATCAATGCACCGGATTCTTCCTGGATGGCACGGATCGTCTTGCCGCCAGGTCCGATGAGCAGCCCGATCTTCTCAGGATTGATCGACGTCTGCACGAGCTTCGGAGCGAACTCCGAGACTTCACTTCGAGGCCTCCGGATCACGGTCAGCATCTCGCGCAGCAAATCCTTGCGGGCTTTGAGAGCCTGTTCCAGAGTCGCGCGGATAATTTCTTCGCTGATACCTTCATTCTTCAGATCCAGCTGAATGCCTGTCACACCTCGACCTGTTCCGGCCACTTTAAAATCCATGTCGCCGAAGTGGTCTTCATCACCCATGATGTCCGTCAGCAGCGTATAGCGGCTGCCTTCATCGACCAGACCGATGCTGATCCCCGCCACCGGCTGCAGAATCGGTACACCGGTATCCATCAGTGCGAGTGTCGCGCTGCAGACGGAGGCCATCGAGCTGCTGCCGTTGGATTCCAGAATGTCAGAAAGTATCCGAACGGTGTACGGAAACTTTTCCGACGGCGGCATCACCGACTGAACGGATCGCTCGGCAAGACATCCATGCCCGATCTCACGACGACCAGGGCCACGGATCGGCTTGCACTCACCCACCGAGAACGGAGGGAAGTAGTAATGCAGCATGAACCGCTGAGCCCCTTCTCCGAACAGGCCGTCGAACTTCTGTTGATCGCGCGTCGTTCCCAGTGTGACCGTGGCCAGTGACTGAGTTTCCCCTCGCGTGAACAGAGCTGATCCATGGACTCGAGGCAATGTCGACACGGCGCAGGAGATCGCTCGAAGATCGGTCGGAGCACGACCATCGATTCGTCTGCCGGACATGATCTGGTCGCGAACAACTCGTTCCTCCAGATCGTGAAACGCTTCCGCAAACTGAGCCTTGCTGAGACCCGCTGCAGTCTTCTCGGCAGAGTCGGGGAAGTACTTTT
>JANNGQ010000895.1:0-1974 GCA_031403975.1 Planctomycetota bacterium | reverse complement strand
CGGGATCGGCCCGGACTGGAAGGTGCTGGGCAAAGAAGATTTCGTGAACGTCAATTGTGATGAAGACACCTGGAGTTTTCCGGACGGTGAGATTCACTGCACGGGCAGTCCAGTGGGGGTCATGCGGACGAAGAGCGAATTGACGAATCTGGAACTGGTGGTCGAGTGGCGGCATCTGAAGTCCGCCGGGAACTCCGGCGTGTTTCTGTGGGCTGCGGAGGCGTCTCTGTCGTCACTGAAACGCAACGGTCTTCCGGCCGGCATTGAAGTGCAGGTGCTGGATCACGGTTACACCGAGAGCTACCGTAAACAGACCGGCAAAGAACCAGACTGGTTCACGACGAATGGCGACGTGTTCCCGACAGGCGATGCGACAATGACACCGTTTCCGCCGGTGGCCCCGGACGGCAGTCGGAGTTTTCCCCGCAAGAACCTCAGCCGCGGAGTCGGTGAGTGGAACCATTACTACATCCGCGCCATCAATGGTGAAGTCCGCCTGTGGGTCAACGGCGAAGAAGTGTCCGGCGGAACCAGCTGTTCTCCTGCGAAGGGATTTCTGTGCCTTGAATCCGAAGGGTCTCCCATTGAATTCCGGGGACTCCGGATTCGTGAATTGCCATAGTCGCGGTGTCGGTCTGTCGCTGATGACTCCATTCCGGCAAGGCAACGCCGTGAAGGATTTCTTTCAATGAAATCATGGGGATTGCAGCTGTAGCCGAAATCGTGAGATTTCGGGCCAGCCGATATCCATCCGAATTCTCACGAATCCGGCTACAAAATCCTTCACGACGTTGCCGGCAAAAAGGACATGGGCGAATCACTTCGCCAGAATTGGCGGATTCTGATATGAATTCGGCTGCACGGTTCCTGCCCGGACCGCGCGTCACGTCTACACATTCGAGAAAGGTATTCTGCGATGGCAATCTTCAGCGACAATTCTGAGTCCATTGGCCGGACTCCGCTGGTTCGGATCAATCGACTTGCAGCCGGGCTGAAGGCCACAGTACTGGCCAAGATCGAAGGCCGCAATCCGGCATACAGCGTCAAATGCCGGATCGGGGCGGCGATGATCTGGGATGCGGAGCGATCGGGCAAACTCAAACCCGGCATGGAAGTCGTCGAACCGACCAGCGGCAATACGGGGATCGCACTGGCCTACGTCTGTGCGGCCCGCGGCTACAAACTGACTTTGACCATGCCGGAAACCATGTCAGTCGAGCGTCGCATGATTCTGCGAGCGTTCGGTGCGAATCTGATTCTGACTCCCGGCGGGGAGGGAATGAAGGGAGCGATTTCCCGAGCCGAAGACATGGCTCAGCGACCCAACTGCTACATTCCTCAGCAATTCAGGAATCCCTCAAATCCGGAGATTCATTTCCGGACGACCGGGCCTGAGATCTTTGAAGACACCGGCGGCAAAGTCGACATTTTCGTGTCGGGTGTCGGTACCGGAGGCACGATCACGGGCGTATCGCGATACCTGAAGAAGGAAAAAGGGCTGGCTCTGAAATCGATCGCAGTCGAGCCGGCAGCGAGCCCGGTTCTCTCCGGAGGAGCACCTGGAAAACATCGCATCCAGGGCATCGGAGCCGGTTTCAAGCCGGACATTCTCGATATGTCACTTGTCGATGAAGTGATCCAGGTGACGGACGAAGAATCGATGGAGATGGCACCGCGAATCGCGCGTGAAGAGGGGATCCTCAGCGGGATCAGCTGCGGCGCGGCAATGGCTGCGGCTCTGAAAGTCGCCGCACGTCCGGAGAATGCCGGGAAGACGATTGTGGTGGTCCTGCCTGACTCCGGCGAGCGCTATCTGTCATCACCGATGTTTGATTATGCCAGAGATTTGCCATCGGCATAGTGTGTGATTAGATTCATACAAACCCGATGCGTCAGCGAGGGACTTTCACGGCAGTTGTGGTCCGACGACAGGTCCCTCGCTGACGCTTCGGGTTTGTGTTTTTTCCGGGAAAT
>JANNGQ010000894.1:0-2417 GCA_031403975.1 Planctomycetota bacterium | reverse complement strand
GGTCGACTGGCAGCTTGTGGAATCGTTCAGTCTCGTGATCGATCCGCTCCCCTCAATCCGAACTCGTCGCATCGATGCGTTTCTGAATCCCGTTCAGGTGTTTTCCTTTAACGAGGGTTACGAAAAGCTGGATGTCACGGCGTCCACAGTGGTGACGATCCGGCCTCTGGAGATATCGCGGCTCGCAGAGTTTGTGCCCTGGGATGAAGTGGTTTCGGCCTGCCGCCTGCACGGATCGGTGGCTGACCGGGATGCTCTGGAGTTTGCGTTTTCTTCGCCACGGATTTCATGGTCCGCGGGGATGCGTGACTACGCCGCCAGGTCACTGCTTCCCGATCGCCCGATCCTGCAGGCCATCGAAGAACTGACAGGACGGATCCATGCCGACTTCGCCTACGACAACCGGGCGACAACAGTGAATACGCCGGTCTCGGAAGTGTTTCGCCTGCGCCGTGGAGTTTGCCAGGATTTTGCTCATGTTCAGATTGCGATGCTCAGATCGCTCGGACTTCCGGCGAAGTACGTCAGCGGATATCTGCGAACCATTCAGACCGACGATGAGGAGCATCTGGTGGGAGGCGATGCGACTCATGCCTGGCTGTCCGTTTACTGCGGCAACGGACAGTGGCTGGAGGTTGATCCGACCAACGACCGGTTTTGCTCCACCGATCACATCACTCTCGCCTGGGGCCGGGATTATAGCGATGTTCCGCCGCTCACGGGCGTTTTTGTCGGGGGTGGTCAGCACCGGCTGAACGTCAGCGTCGATGTGCTGCCTATAACGTGAGTGCCATGGGGCGCATGGCGGACGCTTGCGTTGTGAGTGTCGCCTTCGTACGTTTCGGCATCTGGATAATACATTCTTCGCATATCCCGCCGCATGATCAACTTTCAGGCCGTCACCAAGCTCTACGGCAACGTGCTCGGCGTGAACGACATCACGCTGACTCTGGCTCCGGGAGCGTACGGCCTGCTGGGACCGAACGGTTCCGGCAAGAGCACTTTGCTGAATCTCCTCACAGGCCAGTTACTGCCGACGCGCGGCACGGTGCAGGTGCTTGGAGTGAACCCGCGGAACAATGCGGACCTGATGAGGCGGATCGGCTTCTGTCCCGGCTTTGAAGGCATGTACTCCTCCACGAGCGGACTGGACTGGGTCGTGTATCTGCTTGAGATGCAGGGCGTCGGCCGGCGTAAGGCCAGGCTCCGGGCACTGGACTGCATGGAACTTGTGGGGATGCAGGAAGGCATGCGACGACCGATTTCGTGTTACTCCCGCGGAATGAGACAGCGGACCAAACTGGCTCAGGCGATCGCTCACGAGCCGGAACTGCTGATTCTGGACGAACCTCTCAGCGGTCTTGACCCGATCGGACGCTCGCAGATGACCGAAGTGCTGCGGAACTGGATTACCATGGGCCGCAGCATCATTATCGCCAGTCATGTGCTGCACGAGATCGAGGCGTTGACGCAGTCGTTCCTGCTGATTTCGGGAGGCCGACTGCTGGCTTCCGGAACCGCCGAAGAAGTTCACGAATTGCTGTTCGACGTTCCGATGGAGATTCATGTGCGCTGCAGCAACAGTCGGAGCTTTGCCTCAAAGGCGTTGGAAACACGACTTGCGGACTCCGCGAAGATCCGGCCGTCGAGCGCTGGTGAAATTGTCGTGGTTTCGACGCGACAGGCCGGCGCACTTTCCGCCATGATTTCCGGATGCATTCAGGAAGACGATCTGCAGGTGTTCGAAATCCGCACAGCAGATGATTCACTGCAGTCGCTGTTCAATTCGCTGATGAAGATTCATCGGGGTGAATTATGAACGCCCTTCGAGCAGTGTTCCTCTATGAATGGAAGCGTTCGCTGACCGCCGGACGTATCGCATGGTGGTTTGTGATGGCCGCCTTTCCGGTCGTGATTACGGTACTGATCCGGTCGAACGATGCATTCGACCGGATTCCTGTCCGAGAACTCGACACGTTCTGGTCGGTTTACCTTTACGTATTCATTCCGTGTGTGTGCTGCGCGCTGAGTGTCCTGCTGACGGCGGCCCCGGCGGTAGCGGCTGAACTGGAACAGCGAAGCTGGGTGTATATGGCTACAAGACCGAACGGAATATTCTGGCTCCTGCTGGGAAAGTACCTGGTCGCCGTGACGTGGGGCGTGACCGCCGCGTGGGCCGGCCTGGCGAGTTCGATTCTGCTGACGACGGCCGTGTCGCGAGCGCAGATCGGACTCGCGCTGGCTGTACTCAGCCTCCTTTCGGCCATCTCCTATTCGGCCGTCTATCTCCTGATCGGCGCACTTTTTCCGAAGAGGGCGATGGTGTTCGCCGTGATGTACACAGGACTTGTGGAAGTTGTCCTGGGGTTTATTCCTGCCATTGTCAACCGCCTGACTGTGCAGTACAGGCTGCGATC
>JANNGQ010000893.1:0-3032 GCA_031403975.1 Planctomycetota bacterium | reverse complement strand
GGAGTGATCAATCGCCAGCAGGGACACCTGGAAGAGGCAGAAGCCAACTTTCGTCAGGTGCTGGAATACCGGACGGAGGATACCGTGAAGCGCAAGTTTGACTTCAGCCAGGACTACGAAGTGATCAATCTTCTGGGAGGCACGATCTTTGACCGGGCTCTGCAGATTCACTCACCAGCCAGAGCTGAAGAAAAATCAGCGCGACTGAAGGAAGCGATTGAAGTCTTCGAACGGACATTGGCGCTGGATGAGGAAAACGTCGATGCCCACTACAACCTCATGGGAATCTATGGCCAGCTCGACAACTGGGGAAAAGCCGCAGAGCACAAGGCACTTCATGAAAAGTACAAGATCGACGACACAGCTCGCGGTGAAGCTGTCGGTGCTGCCCGCAAGAAATACCCGGCTGCGGATTTTGCGTCGGAAGCCCTCGTGATTTACGACCTGCAACGCAGCATGAAGGCCGAGGCCACCGCCTCTGCTGACAAGCTGATCGGATTCGGTAGTGACGACGGCGCTCAATGACCTGCCGTCCCTTCTCCCTCGATTTCGGGGGAGAAGGTGGCCAAGTACGAAACACAATTACTGAGACTCAGCATGCCGACCGACCTGAACAGTGACGAATCCGAAGAAATCCAGAATGACGATGTCGTTGGCGCGGCATTGCGCTGGTCGATCGCGCTGCTCGTTCTGCTGGCTTCCGGTGCCGGGTTGGTGTGGTTCCTGACTCAGAAACCTGTTGAGCAGATTCAGAAATCTATCGTGCAGTCCGCGCTGCCGGTGACAAGGACGCCTCCGACGCTGGAGATTCCGGACATCCCGTTCACGGAAATCACGGCGGCTGCCGGAATTGATTTTCAGCATGAGAATGGCGCGGAAGGGGAAAAACTACTGCCGGAGACAATGGGCGGTGGCGGAGCCTTTCTGGATTTTGACAACGACGGCGATCAGGATCTGCTGTGTGTCAACGCGACTGTCTGGCCGTGGGGAAAAGTTCAGCCGGAAACACGGCCCGTGTCAGCTTTATATGCCAATGACGCTGCCGGCAGATTCACAAATGTGACCGCCGGATCAGGACTGGATACTGAGATGTACGGCAATGGAGTCGCCTGCGGAGATTTCGACAATGACCGTGATGTGGACATCTTTATCAGCTGTGTCGGAGCCAATCATCTTTTTCGAAACGACGGCGGCGGGAAGTTTTCGGACGTGACCGCGTTCGCTGGTGTTGCAGGCGGTGAGACTGCCTGGAGCACGAGTTGCGGCTTCTTCGACTACGACATCGATGGCGACCTCGACCTATTCGTGACCAACTACATCGAATGGTCTCGTGAGCTGGATCAGGCCATGGATTTCACGCTCGATGGGACGCTGAGGGCTTACGGTCGCCCCACGGATTTCAAGGGGGCCTCTCCGTATCTTTACCGCAATGAAGGCAACGGAACGTTCACTGATGTCACGGAAGCCGCCGAAGTTCGCGTGACGGACCCGAATACCGGGGTGCCGCTGTCAAAATCTCTGGGCGTGACCTTCGCTGACTGCAACAACGATCTGTTGCCCGACATTGTCGTCGCGAATGACACCGTTCAGAATCTGCTGTTTCTGAATCAGCGAGGCGGTACATTCCAGGAAGCTGCGGCCGCCTGCGGTATCGCGTTCGACAACAACGGAGCTGCTCGTGGGGCGATGGGAATTGATTTTGCCTGCTTTCGCAACACGTCGGCCGTCGGTATTGCAATCGGCAATTTTGCAACGGAGATGACCGCTCTGTATGTCTGCCAGACGCCCGGGATGATGATGCCCGTGTTCCGCGATGAAGCCGTCTCCAACGGTCTTGGGCCGCTGACTCGCACCGACCTGAAATTCGGAGTCCTGTTTCTGGATGCCGACCTGGATGGACGAGTGGATCTGTTCGAAAACAACGGGCATCTGGAGGAAGACATTCAGGTCATTCAGGCCAGTCAGCACTATGAACAGTCGCCTCATCTGCTGTGGAACTGCGGTCCGGAATTCGAAACCGAATTCGTCATGCTGCCGGAAGCGAAAGTCGGCCCGGATTTCATGAAACGCATGGTCGGACGAGGTGCCTCAATGGCTGACATTGACGGCGACGGTGACCTGGATCTGGCTCTGTTTTCATCCGGTGGTCGACCCCGATTACTCCGGAACGATCAGAAGAGCGGTCATCACTGGCTGCGTTTTCGACTGAAGGGAACGATCAGCAACAGAGACGCGATCGGAGCGCAGATTGATCTGACTCTGCCGGACGGCACGGTGCTGAATCGCACAGTGATGCCGACCCGGAGCTACCAGTCACAGGTCGAACTGCCCGTGTCGTTCGGACTCGGTACTGCCACCGAAGTTAGAGACGTCACAATCCGCTGGCCGAATGGTGCAGTCCAGAAAGTGCCGGTCGACAATGTGGATCAGTTGATCGAAGTGACGGAGTCACCAGGACCCGTATGAGCGATGTTTCCGAGCCGGGGATTCCCGCTCCTTGAGCAATCCTTCATTCGGCTCAATTCGGATGGGCCATAGTGCTTGTGAGTCATGGCGGGCTTTCTCGTCCGTTTGCTAGTTCCCGTGTAGCGGGCTGAAAGTGATCGCCGTCGTAGGCGGCGAGTTTCACCCGCACAGCCTTCAACTACACGAGGAAGCCATGAAGGCGTCTGGTTACCCATGCGCCGAAAGGTCGTGCTTGTGCTCGACCAGTTCGAGCGATAGGCGCTGTTTGCGGAGATGATCAAGAGTAAACCATGGATCACGGCCACTTTGGAAGCCGTCAGCGGGATGGAGGGAATCGGCGTCAACTTTCTGGAAGAGACATTTGTCTCGCGAACTGCGAACCCCAAGCACCGTCAACATCAGGAGGCAGCTCGTCGTGTACTGCGGGCCCTGCTGCCGGAACTGGGCACCGACATCAAAGGTCACATGCGATCGCAGGCAGAGTTGCAGGAGGCGTCGGGGTATTCCGCCAGACCCCTGAGCGGCACGGCGCTAGCCGCCGGTTCGTTGTTTGACAACGCCGTCAC
>JANNGQ010000892.1:0-2733 GCA_031403975.1 Planctomycetota bacterium | reverse complement strand
GGTGAATACTCAATCTTCGGCGTACGACCGAATTCACCGGTGACAACGACCAGCACACGTTTGTCCAGACCCCGCGCATAGATGTCTTCGATCAGGGCAGAAACTGCCTGATCATACGCCTGTGCCCGGAAGCGGAGGGCGTCGAAGACGTGATGATTGACGGCATGGTCGTCCCAGTTGCTGACGCGTCCGCACAGCGGCCCGTTGAGACTGCTGGTGAGAACTTCGACGCCGGCTTCCACCAGTCGGCGGGCCATCAGCAGTTGCTGACCCCAGGAGTTGCGTCCGTAGCGGTCACGAGTCCGGTCGTCTTCCTGTGTCAGATCGAACGCATCGCGTGTCTTTGGATTCGTGAGCAGAGTCATCGCCTGTGCCTCGAACTGATCCAGTGCACCAAGTTCACCCTGGCGATCAAAGGCTCGCTCCAGAGTGTCGAGTTTCTGACGCAGCGATGAGCGGCGATCGAGTCGGCGGACTTCGTTCTGATCGGACAATCCGATGTTCGGCACGGAGAACGTCGGTAAACTGGGATCGCCACTGACCGTGAACGGTGAATAGGCGTCGCCCAGATATGCAGGGCCGTTGTATTCCAGCGGCGGATTGATGCCGGCATACAGCGGCAGCGGATTCGTTCGGCGGCCTTCGCGAGACCGCAGATAATTCGTGACCGTCATCCAGTCAGGAAAGCGGGGCTTCGGCTTGTCGCGCGTGTCGGGATCTCCCGACAGCATCTGCATCGAACCGGCTGGGTGACCTCCGGCCGTCTGCCGCATGGAACGCAGCACGGTGAACTTGTCGGCAATGGCGGCCTGCATCGGCAGGAGCTCAGTAAACTGCAGTCCCGGAACCCTCGTCGGGATCGTGGCAAACGGGCCGCGGTATTCGCTGGCCGCGTCCGGTTTTGGGTCGTAGGTGTCTATGTGCGAACATCCGCCTGGCTTCCAGACCATGATCACAGCCGACTTCTCGCGAGCAGGACTCGCCTCAGCACCCGTTTCCTGAGCGCTCGCGGCCTGCAGCCGGAGCAGACCGGGGAGACTGAGGCTCGCAAATCCGCCCAGTCCCATGCGCAGAAAACCGCGGCGCCCGGATGCTCCGAACGAGTAAGGGCCCTGGCATCGGACAACGGATGATGCGTGGAAAGGATCGCTCATAACTGGCTCCGGGGGAAGTTTGTGGAAAGATCATTCTTACCACGGAAAACAACAATCGTCATCACTTCAATCGCAGTGTTTGACCACAGATCATTTTGTTTCCGCCGGCAGGATTCGAATGGCAATCGGTTCTGAAATCACAATATCGGCAATATCTCGCGGTGCGGCCTGATCGGTTGCCGCTTTGAGTTTCTCCACAGCCACTGCGAGCGCGGCGTCGGTCGCTTGTTTCCTGGTGGTTGCATCGACAACAGCTTTGTCGGCGTCAGTCTTCGTCTCCGCGGCAGCCGCTGCGGCTTCATGCGTGAGCTTCTGGACTTCCGCGGCGATGGCCGCAGCTTCCGCCTCGACTGACTTGTGAGCCGCCTCTGCGGCGGTCACGGCCTCTGGATTGAATCGGTATTTCGCGACGGCGCTGCCATAGAAAGCGATGAGATAATCGCCTGGTTGCGTGTTCAGCGCGGCCAGGTCCAGCACGGCTTCCGAGGTATCGGCAGTCAACAAAATGTCGAACCGGGGCACGTTTTCGAATCCGTCTCCGGAGGTTTTCAGTTGCAGCGTGGCACCGGAAAACTCGCAGCGACGAGTGTGGACGAGCGGGATCGTGAGTTTCTGACCGACGTTCGCCTCCCAAACTTTCTTCTCGACCGGTGCAATCGTGATCGGAGCGAACTCTGAACCGGTGACGGAGACGGGCAGACCGGTCACAAGCCGCGGACTCGGGATTTCTCCCCACGAATCCGAAATCGGCCAGGCATGTGCAGCCATCTGAACAGGGCGAGTCACGGCAGTGCCGTTCACCGTCGCCTTTGCAAAGAACGACGCATTGGTCAGAGACCGAGGCGCATTCTGATCCGCCGTGATCAGCATGATGCCGCGAGTCTTGCCGGCCGGAATCTTCAGCCCCTGAGCAGTCACGCCTTGCGGCAATCCTTCCATGACGAGCTCAATCTCGCCGTCGAATCCGTCACGTCGGAAAGCGACAACCTCCAGCGCGACCGTGATTCCGCCTCGCAGAGCCAGCGGCTTCGACAGCGCGTTGCGGTCGCCGTTGCGGAGCTCCATATGCAGGCCCCATGCCGCGATGGCGAAATCCGGGGCCGCTTTGCGAATGATCAGTCGATAGACGTTGCGGTCGTCGTTGCGAGTTCCGCCGAACAGATCGGACAGTTGCAGCCGATGAATACCATCCGCTTTGATTTCGAGTTTGCCGAGGATGTCGGCAGAGCCTCCGTCATAGGGAGGTCCGTCATACGCATAACCGTTGCTCGATGGCTTCATCGGGCTGGCGATGTCGGCGAACTCCGCGACGTCGGTCAGGACCTGCTCGGTTCCTTCGCCTGTGACCTGCTGCACAAGCATCGCAGGGTCAGTCGGTCGCCCCAGTCGCTCGGATGCGACCTCGACCCACCAGACGTCACCTTTCGTGGCGTTAAACTCAAACGTGTCCACATCCGCCGCCGGGAAAAAACTGCCCGAGATGTCACAGGGCAGCGAGATCTTGTGGTTTTGAAAAAGGTGTCTGGAACTCTCCGTCGTCTCAGTTTTCGTTTGAGTGGCGGACGCCTCCAAAGTTCCA
>JANNGQ010000891.1:0-2972 GCA_031403975.1 Planctomycetota bacterium | reverse complement strand
GTGCACCGCGACTGGATGCCGCGCAATCTGATGGTCTCCGATCCGAACCCGGCCATCCTCGATTTTCAGGACGCGGCTTACGGTCCGATCGCCTACGACGTGGCCTCGCTGCTGCGCGATGCGTGAACGTGAAGCCTCGCTCGGTGATCGGTTCAGCAAACTGGTAGACGGCTCGCAACGGCGCGGTGCCGCCTTTGGCGACGGCCCCAAGTGACTTCTCGATAATCGTCGTAAGCCCACCCTGCTTGTTGCCGTACGAGGGGTTGTTGTCGATCGAGGCGTTGTTCTTCTTCGCGTAGTCTTCCCACCAGCGGATCCGCGCCAGCAGTTGTTCGCCGACCTCGCGGCTGACCGAACGCCGAGTCAGCAATTGCTCGGCTCCGTAGACTTCCGGTGTCTCGGCGAGAACCGATCCTGCGCCGTGGGCGACAAGCAGATCGCTGGCGTAACCCAGAGCCGGGTTCGCCGTGATGCCGCTCGCTCCGTCGCTTCCTCCGCATTGCAGCCCAAGAATCAAATCCGACAGGGGAAGTGCTTCCCTTCGCGACGCATCGGCGTGAGCCAGAAGTTCCCGGAGCACACCGACAGCCCGATCGACGGTTTTTCGGACGCCGCCGACTTCCTGGATGTTGAGCACCATCGGCAGGGAATCATCGGGCTCACGACGGGATGCGCCTCCGAGCTGCATCAGGCCGTGAGATTCCTGCAGATGGCCGGCCTGTGCGGTTTCACAACCCAGCCCCAGCACCAGACACGCAGCGATATTCGGGTGACGCGCAAAGCCGGCGAGAGTCCGGTTCAGCAGATGATGATCCTCGCCGTTGTAAGCAAATGCACAGCCGCTCTTGTGGACGACCGGGATGACACCATCGATATGCGGGTAGCGGCTAAGATCCGACTTTGCCAGTTCCTGTGCGACATACCGCGCAGTTGTGGCGGAGCAGTTCACGGTGCTGATGACGGCGATGTAGTTCCGAGTCCCCGCGCGACCATCCTTGCGGCGATACCCCATGAATGTACGAGGCTTAGAGGGCGCAGGAAACGTCGGAAGGTCGGTGCAGAATTCGTAGCCGGCTTTGTCCCGTTCCAGACTCACATTGTGAACGTGGACCCACTGCCCGGCGGCGATATCGACGCCAGCAGAACCGATCGGCTGGCCAAACTTACGGATCAAATGCTTCGCGGGAATGCGATCGATGGCGACCTTGTGGCTCGCCGGAATCGGTTCGGCAACCTGGAGAGTCCTTCCAGCGACAGTCAGCACTTCCTCCGCCCGCAGCGCGCGTCGTGCCACGGCGACATTGTCGGATGGATGGAGCAGGAGAAGAGGTTCGAGCTTTGTCACAGGGCGATCTTTCGGGTTGGTTCGAGTGCGGTTCAGAGCAAAACTACAGAATCGCAGGGTTAACCACGGAATACGCTGAATACGCGGAACAGGAGCGAGAATTGAGCGATCATGGTCATGCGTGTCACACTGCACGGATGCGTCGCTATGTGTTTATCAGTGAAATCCGCGAAATCCGCGGTTAAAAACTCTTTCACGCTCTCCCCTGGGTTGCGGGCGAATCTCGCGCCGTGTTGTCCGTGGTCAATCCGGCGATTGGACTGGCATCATTCTTTCGGCGGCGTGATGCCGAAGTCTTCGATCGTCAGTAATGCCGAAAACGGTATTCCTCGCGCATCGAACGCGGCACGGCCTCCCTGGAGTCGATCGACGATGCCGACGGCCTGGACCACTTTGCAGCCGAATTCTTCTACTCGATCCACCGCCTGGAGTGCGCTGCCCCCGGTGGTTACGACGTCGTCCACGATGACGACTCTGTCGCCCGGCTGAACCGGGCCTTCGATGAATCTCTGAGTCCCATGGCCCTTGGCCTCTTTTCGTACCATGAAACCCTGCAGCGGACGATTCTGAGCCGCCGCAGCGACAAGCACTCCGCCGACGATCGGATCGGCTCCGATGGACATGCCTCCGAAACCGCTGAATTCGACGCTGTGCAACAGATCGAGCAATCCGTAAGAAATCTGCATCAGACCTTCAGCACTGAGGGTCACCTGTTTCCCGTCGAGGTAGTACGTCGACTTCTTTCCGGAGGCGAGTGTGAAGTCACCAAACTTGAGGGCTCGTTCCCGAACCAGTTCCATCAGACGCGTGCGGTTGAACATAAGTGTGAGGCGGAAATCATGAGAGTAGGAGACGCAATCCTGTCCCTGCAAGGCGACGGTCGACGCCGTGAGTATTCGACGCCAGGCTTCGGGTCCATGGGGCTGACAAATGTGGCGGCATGTTATCTGTCGAAGCAGTTTACACAACTTCGAACCCGATTTTGACGGCTCACGTGGACTCGGACGCTGGTGCATCGTCAGGCCTTCGTTGAGGGGTTGAAGCCTGAAGCGCAAGGTTTGAAGTTGCGCGATTCTTCAGGGCTGGAAGCCCGGCACATCGTCAGCCGGTGGCGTGAGCCACCGGAATACAGAGAATACAGCGATTCAGGCCGGAAGGGCCGACACAATCGCCAATGTGCCGGCCCTCCAGGCCTTAAGTTTTTGATTCTGGTATACCGGGGCTGACGCCACCGGTCCCGGCGCGCCGGGATCGGCCCTCCGGGCCTGAAATGCACAACTTCAAAAAGCGCGAGCGAAGGAAACTGAGGGCCTGTCTTCGCTTGCGCTTCAGGCTTCAATTGCAACAACGCACGGTTAACGCATTGACAATGCACTAAGTTGCTTGGCGCTGAATCTCGGCATACTGTATCCGCCGAATCCGGCTGTGTGTGGCATGTGACACATGCAGTCGGTGTCAGGACTTTTCCCGGAGCATGCAGATCGTGCAAAAAGCAAAACAGTGGCTGATCGCAGTCGCAGGATTGATCGTGAGTATTGCGGGGGCTCCGCTTATGGCCCAGGCGCCGTCTCGGGAGCTGGCGCAGAAGTTAATGTCACTGCCTCCCAGGCCAAAACGTCCTGAGCTG
>JANNGQ010000890.1:0-2941 GCA_031403975.1 Planctomycetota bacterium | reverse complement strand
CCCCGACCCCATGCGGGCCTTGACCGAACCCGAGAGGACCCACGACGATGGCGATCGAGCCCACCACCGCCGGCTGCACCGGCACCGAGATGGCGACCCTCCGGATGGTCATCGGCGGCGAGACCGTCGACGCCGCGGACGGCCAGACGTTCGAGGTCGTCAACCCGGCGACCGGCAAGGTCATCGCCACGGCGCCGCAGGGCGGCAAGGTCGACGTCGACAAGGCGGTCGCCGCCGCGCAGGCCGCGTTCGAGGCGCCCAAGGGCTGGTCCAGCTGGGCCGCCGGGAAGCGCGGTCGCACGCTCGCCAAGCTCGCCGCGCTGGTCAAGGATCACACCGAGGAGCTGGCGCAGCTCGAGAGCCGCAACACGGGCAAGCCGATCACCGGCGCCCGCGGCGAGATCACCGGCGTCAGCCTCGTGTTCGACTACTACGCCGGCGCCGCGAACAAGATCTTCGGCCAGACGATCCCGGTCTCGAAGCCGGGCCTCGATCTGACGCTCCGGGAGCCGATCGGCGTCGTGGGCCTGATCGTGCCCTGGAACTTCCCGCTCCTCATGGCGAGCTGGAAGCTTGGTCCGGCGATCGCCGACGAATGGCTGTACCGTTACGCCGTCGATCGCACGAGCACGACGATGCAGGCCTGGATGGGGCTCACCGCTGGTTGTGCCGTGTGTCACGATCACAAGTTTGATCCCGTGACGCAGAAGGATTTTTATTCGATGTATGCCTTTTTCTACTCGGCGACCGACCCGGCGATGGACGGCAACATTCGCAATACAAATCCGTTTGTTAAAGTCCCGACGGCCGAACAGAAGTCGGCATTGGCCGCTGCGAAGGCAATCGAAGAGAAGGCTCGCACGCAGCTGGAGAGTGCCGTTTCCGTGATTGAATACAGCGAACCGGCAGCCGGAACAGAAGGAGCCCCGCTGCAGACTCGCGAGGTCAGTGACGCGGTCTTCGATGATGCATTTCCGCGCGGCGCGAAGGAGCGAAACACTTCGCGCGACAACGTGACCTGGCTGCTGGAACCGGAGTTCGGAGCGAAGTCAGGCCGCCGAGTTCTCGAATTGGCGTTTGGATCGCAGTATGAACTCACGCTCGAGCTGCCTCTGATTCCGATCATTGTCCCCGCGGAAGGGCAGATTGAATTCTGGCTGCGAGTCGACCCATCCGCACCGCCGGCCGCATTGGCGCTCCAGGTGGATGCGGGCAAGAATCGTCGGATTGTGTGGGGCGACAAGGAACAGCTCAAGATCGACAAGGCCGAATCCGAATCAGGGTCGCTTCCGACGGCGGGTGAATGGACGCAAGTGGTTGTGCGGTTGGAAGCGCTCAAGGCAGATTCCGGATCGCGAATCAAGAGCCTTGTGTTTTCTCACAGTGGCGGGCGAGTCTGGATCGACGACTTCCGGGTCACCGGTAAGTCAATCGCGGCGACCGATCCGCTGTCGTCATTCCATCAGTGGTGGACCGTCAGCAAAGGTACGAATCCCTCAGGCATTGAGGGAGAATTGCATACGACGCTCGTCGCCGGACCGAAAGACGACATTGCCCCCGAACAAAGAGACAAACTGCTGCGTTTTTGGTTTCAGCACATTCAGAGGACTTCCGAATCATCGGCTGCCGAGTTGAGAATTGCGGCGACCGCGGCTGCGGAGAACGTGCTGGCGATCGACGACAACATCCCGGGCACGTTTGCGTTCAAAGATCTCGAAACACCACGTGATGCATTCATCATGCTGCGAGGCCAGTACGATAAGCCCGGCGATAAGGTCCTGCCGAACGTACCCGCCGCGTTTCCGTTGCTGAAATCAATCGACGGTCAGGTACTCCCGGCCGACCGTCGTGCGAACCGGCTGGACCTTGCCAACTGGCTGTTGTCAGCAGAAAATCCGCTCACAGCGCGAGTCACTGTGAATCGTGTGTGGCAGCTGATCTTCGGCACAGGACTGGTGAAAACCAGCGACGATTTCGGAACCCGCGGCGATCTGCCGAGTCATCCGGAGCTGCTCGACTGGCTCGCCGTCCATTTCCGGGAGACAGGCTGGGATACGAAACAGCTTTATCGGCTGCTGTTGAACTCTGCGTCATTCAGGCAGGACTCTGCGATCAGCGCTGCGCTGCATGAACGAGACCCCGAGAACCGCCTGCTGGCACGTGGTCCGCGATTCCGTCTCGACGGGGAACAGCTTCGCGACAACGCATTGTATGTCAGCGGGCTGATGGATCTGACGATGGGTGGTCGAGGTGTCCGGACCTATCAGCCTCCGGAAATCTGGGAGCCGGTCGGCTATGAGAACAGCAACACGCGCTTCTACATGCAGGATCATGGATCAGCGCTCTATCGCCGGAGCCTCTACTGCTTTCTCAAGCGAACCGCTCCACCGCCATTCATGAGTAACTTCGACGGGCCGAATCGAGAGCAATTCTGCACTCGCCGCGAACGCAGCAACACACCGCTGCAGGCTCTGCAGCTGATGAACGATGTGCAGCATTTCGAAGCCGCTCGTGCCCTCGCCGAACGCACACTTGCCGAAGGCGGTGACGATAGGACCGAACGCCTGACGTTCCTGTTTGAACTGGTACTGTCGCGAGGTCCGGGGAAGCCCGAACTTGAAGAGCTGTCGCGGGCACTGCAGACACAGCTGGGGCTGTTCACCGCGGACGTCGAGGCGGCAAAGAGAGTCGTCAGCGCCGGGGAATCGAAGCCCGCCAACGCAGCCCCGGCACCTGAAACTGCGGCGTGGACAATGATTGCCAACCTGGTGCTCAATCTGGATGAAACGGTGACTCGGAATTGAGGCGATAACTTTGTGGTTTTTAATGCATCAGCCAGCACGCGCTAGCGTCTGGTTTCCTGGGTATATTGAAGAAACCGGACGCTAGTGCCACATCTCTCAATTGGGGTTTCATGAAATCGGAAAGTCGCGTATCTCCC
>JANNGQ010000889.1:0-9556 GCA_031403975.1 Planctomycetota bacterium | reverse complement strand
GCCTGCCTCGTCGATTCAAAGACACGTGTGATTCTTCCAGTCCAGGCCGGCTGGAAGCCTGCCCCACCAAAAATCCGGCAGTTCTCCCGGCGGAGGGAGAAAGAACCTGGCAAATATTTTGAAACACACGCTGATGAATTCCATCTATTGTCATGCATGGTTCATGCTTGCCGCAATGCGGTTTGCGGCGGCGGATGAAGCGCCGTCGATCGAGCGACTTGTTCCGACGGGCGGGCAACGCGGAACGACAGTTGACGTAAAGCTGATCGGAAAGGCGGGTGACGGACAGCTGCGGATTCTGACGGAGGCGGACTCGCTGAGTTTTGCAGTGGCCGACAACAAAGAATCTGCAGCAGTTACAATTGCGGCTGATGCCAGACCCGGGATTCACTGGCTGCGGTTCTGCAATGATTCCGGAGCCACCGAACTGAAGCCCTTCGTCGTCGGTCTGATTCCGGAGGCTACAGACGCTGAACCCAACGCTCGCATGGTGGAAGCCCAGTCGGTGGCCCTGCCGTCAGTGACGATCAACGGAGTGCTGGAAAAATCAGGTGATGTCGACACGTTTGCGGTGTCACTGGTCAAAGGCCGGACGCTGATCGCTTCGATGCAGGCTCATCGCGGTCTCGGATCCCCGATGGACGCCGTGCTGCAGATTCTCAATGACAATGGAACCGTGGTCAGTCAGAACGACGACGACACTGGCCGTGACCCGATGATCGCGTTTCAGGTGCCGACGGACGGGATCTGGTACGTCCGTACATTTGCGTTTCCGGCAACACCGAACAGCACAATCCGTTTTGCCGGCGGATCGGACTATGTTTACCGCCTGACTCTGACGACGGAGCCCGTGATTGAGCACACTTCGCCGTTGATGCGATACGGGCAGGATGCAGAGATGATTTTGACTCTGCACGGCTGGAACCTCGCAACAACGACGCTCACTGTTCCGACGGGACAATCGGTCCTTTCCGACAACTACGCACTGCCGCATCTGCTGCACAGTTCGGATGTGCCGTCGCTGACCGAGGAGCAGCTGAACGACGACCGTGTGCTGAGTCTGCCTGTGGCAGTCACGGGCCACATTCCGGCACCTGGAGAATCCGATCAGTTTGTCGTAAATGCAGTGAAAGATCAGAAACTGAGCTTCCGCGTCCGGGCCATGTCGCTCGCATCAATGCTCGACCCGGTGCTCACCGTGCATGACAGTCAAGACAAGCTGCTCAAGGAGCACGATGACATCAGCGATGAACAGCGAGACGCCGAGCTGTATCTTACGCTGCCCGACGACGGAGCGTATCGAGTGTCTGTGCGGGATCGATTCGGACACTTCGGTGACCGGTGGTTTTATGTGCTGCAGTGCGAAGAAACGCGACCATCCTATTCGGCATCTCTCAAGTCGACTTCGTTTGCGCTGACTCACGACAAACCGCTGGAGATTCCTGTGGCGATTGACCGTCGTCATGGATTTACGGAGGCGATTGAGTTTCGAGTCGAAGGTTTGCCGGCGGGCGTGACGGCCGAGTGTCCTCGATCAGAAAAGGATGGCGATACTTCGAAAGCGGTGGTCCTCAAAGTCACGGCCCTGGCCCCCGAAACTGTTCCCTTTCAGGGGCCGATCCGGATTATTGCTGAGTCGGTGGATTCGAAAATACAGCAACCGGTAGGGTTTGAGACGGCAGACGGCGTTTTAATTCAAGAAGCCTGGCTCACTGCGCGGTGAGCGGGCGCTTTGTGGGGCAGGCTTCCACCCTGCCTGGACGTATGTGGGGCCGGCTTCCAGCCTGCCGGGACTTATGTTGGGGCAGGCTTCCAGCCTGCCTGGACTTAAGAAAACGCACGTGGTTTTCAATCGACAAGGCAGGCTGGAATCCTGAATCCTTCCTTCTCATGCTGCTCGCCATCGAAACATCCGGAATGATCGGGTCGGTCGCGATTGCTGACGATCAGCGGCTGATCGTCGAGCGATCTCTGCAAACCACCGGACAAAGGCACGCTCAGACTGTGGTGGCGGAAGTCGACGACATCCTTCGATCCTGTAGTTTCGCCCCTTCAGACATCACCGCCGTAGCCGTCAGCATCGGGCCGGGCAGCTTCACAGGACTGCGAGTGGGACTTATCTTTTCAAAGACTTTCGCCTGGCTGAATCAGACGAAACTCGTGGCGGTCGATACTTTGCGAGCCATCGCGCAACAGGTGCCTCCGGAGTTTGAAACGGTCACGGCTGTCGTTGACGCTCAGCGGAATGAACTGTTCGCGGCCACGTATCGCCGGAATCCGGAAACTGGCATCCGCGACTCGATCTCTGCCATCCGGATCTGCACTCTGCAGGATCTGACGACTGATTGTCCACTGGTCGGGCCGGGCCTGCAGAAACATCGCTCGTCACTGCAGGCCACTCATACGCTCTTGGATGAATCTCTCTGCCAGCCCCGAGCGTCGTCAGTCGCTGTGATTGGTCTGCAGATGGTACGTCTGGGACATTTGTCGGTCCCGGAAACGCTGGAACCAAGCTATGTCCGACTGAGCTACGCAGAAGAAAAGCGATCTGTTGTGGAATGAACGTCAGCGACACTAACGCCGAATTCGGCCTCCAGCGGGGACTGGCCACGAGGCTGATGTTGAATTTCTTTGGCGAGATATTGAAGAGGAGACGGCGTTGCCGACAATGAATTGGCAGAATGATGAAGGCTGTTTTCTTTCACTTGTTTCCCCATCGTCCTGCCCCCATCGTTCTGCCGACACTTCCTTCCTGCCTGAGTGCGCCATGCCCATCGAAGTGGACTCTGAAATCCGCGTCTTCGATCGCGACGAGTTTCACTTGATGGCCCATCGCGTCATGGGGATCGCGTTCGACGTCCATAACGAGTTCGGGCGCTTGTTGGACGAATCAATCTACAAGCGGGCGATCGCACTGCGGTGCGCGGCGGCGGGTATTCTGCCAGCCCTCCAGGAGGTCCAGATCACGGTCCGGTTCGACGGATTTGAGAAAAACTACTTCCTGGATTTGTTATGCGCACTGGGCCTGATGGTCGAAGTCAAAACGGTCGCGTCGCTGACGAAGGCTCATTTTTTCGCAGACGCTGCACTACTTGATGCTGACGGAAATGTCTCACAGTCTGCTCGTGAATCTGCGTCCAGAGAGAGTCCAGCATCAGTTTGTGTCCACGACCCTGGACCTCGCGGAACGCCGTCGGTTCGCGATCCATGAGGCCGACTGGAGACCGATAAACGAGCCGAGCCGTTGGCTTCGAGAGACGATTGTGAGACTGCTGTCTGACTGGGGTACGTTCCTGCAAGTGGCCCTTTATCGCGAGGCCATCATTCATTTTCTGGGCGGTCCCCAAGTCGCCCTTCATAAAGTTCCCGTCTTCGATGGCGACCAATCTCTCGGATTCGACGAAGTGTGCCTTTTGTGCGATGACACAGCGTTGGCCTTAACAGCCCTGCCCGATGGCCAGCAGCGGATGCGAGACCAGTTGCGGCGATTCCTGGGCCACACTCGACTGGCATGCATTCAGTGGATCAACCTGAATCACCACGACATCGAGTTCACGACTCTTTTAGACAATGGCAGAACAATTTGTGCAGGACGATGAAACGGACCGCCGTGAATTGTTGAATTCCCTCCCATCATTCTGCCCTCATCGGCCGTCCGCTAGATCTGTACCAACTGATCGGCCATTTCGCCGGCGTGGTAGCTGCTGCGGACAAACGGCCCGCTGGCGACCATGCCGAAGCCGAGTTTTCGGGCGAGTTCGCCGATCTCGTCGAATTCTTCCGGCGGAACGAAACGTTCGACCGGCAGATGATCGGGAGTGGGCTGCAGATATTGCCCCAGTGTCAGCATGTCGCAGCCGACGTGACGCAGGTCAGCGAAGACGTCCATCAGTTCATCGCGGGTTTCACCGAGCCCCAGCATCAGGCCGCTCTTGGTGGGCATTTCGGGCGCTTCGTGCTTCACCTGTTTCAGCAGATTGAGTGTCCGCTGGTACTCGGCGTTGCGGCGGACTCGGTGATAAAGACGCGGGACCGTTTCGGTGTTGTGGTTGAACACATCCGGCCGTGATTCGATCACGCGGCTGATCGCACTTCGGTTACCAAGAAAGTCCGGCGTTAGCACTTCGACCTGAGCTCCCGTGCGTTCGCGGACGGCAAGCACCGTCCGAAACCAGTGTTCCGCACCGCCGTCAACGAGATCATCGCGCGTCACGGACGTGAGCACCACATACTTCAGCCCGAGACGAGCGGCCGCTTCAGCGACTCGTTCCGGTTCGTCAACCTCCAGCCGTTCTGTCTTGCCCTTCGGCACGGAACAAAAGCCGCACGGACGCGTACACACATTTCCGGCGATCATGAACGTGGCCGTGTGCTGCGACCAGCATTCGGTACGGTTCGGGCACTTGGCGCTTTCACAGACCGTTTCCAGCTTCAGATCGGAAATGACGTCGCTGGTGTAGGCCATTCCCGGCTGCGGGAGCGGTCTCTTCAGCCAGCGCGGCAGGCGGCGAAGTGGCGCGATAGCGGACAGTGGCGCTGTCACATCAGCTGGGCCCGGATGGGGCCAGGCGATGGGCACGACAGGCGGCGTCTCAGTCGTCGGCTGATTGAGGATCGGCAAACTTGTCATGAATCACAGTCCGGGTTCGTTTCAGAAAAGGATGACCAGTGTGGAGATGATAATCGGGATAGCCCAATTGTTCACACAAGTGCTGAATCAGAGCCGCGCGGACCTGAGGCATCTGAGTCGGGCGGACTCGTTCGGCGTTCAGTGATGAGACGCGCTGCCCGAGAAGGCCGCGACCGATCTGACGGGCATCCTCCGATCCGCAGCTGACATTCAGAAAGACGCCGAAGCTGGTCACGCCTTCATCAACGTGAATTCCGAGTTCCGCGACGACGCCGTGCCGCCCGGAGACTGCTGTCGGATCGTCGTCCGACACGGAAGCGATGACCTGGACCTCAGTGCAGGTGAGGATGACGGCTCGTTGAAGGCACGCCCGGTATTCCGCTTTGTCCCTGTTGCACTCGGGCAGCGACACAACGACATAGGCCGCAAGCTGTCCCGGCTGATGGAGTATCGCGTGTCCGTCGCGACGAACTCGATGGACAGTGATGAGTCGTGATTCCAGTTCCCGCGCCGAGGTGGGCAGTTCCAGCAGACTGGCCCCTTCGCCGACGGTGACGGCGGGCGGATGCTCGCAAATCAGGATCGCTGCGTTCGTGCGACTCTGAAGCCGCACTTCATGGACCATCAGTTTCTGCAACGCGAGCACGGAAGGCACATCGACGGTTCCAAGCAGTCGCACTTCCGCTGAGGTGAGCGTGTGATCGGTAAAAGTGTCCCAGTCAATCGTCATGGTATGGCTGTGTGGCCGAGTCCAGAACAGGAATATCGCAGATGGAAGTGACTGATGGTCGAGATGTCTGACGACCGCTGCTATCGCCTCGACATCAGATTGTTGTACTCAATGACGCTCTGAGCACAAAGAATCCCGAACAGGATCATCACGAATTTCGGGGCCGGCTGCAGCATCGACAGGTATAGACCATGTGTCTCAGGGAGCCAGGAGTAAACGGCAAAGGGAATGGGTGCAGTGTTGTTCTGGAGGCAATAGCCGCACCAGAGAGCTACCGCGGCTCCGGTTCCGATCGAGATCTGAAGAGCCAGCACGGTGCTCTGGCGGCCCCGGGCTCCGTAATGGCCAACCAGCGAGGCCATGATCTGACCGCCGTCGAGTGGCAGCACCGGAAACAGATTCACCAGATTCCAGACCAGTCCGCTGAAGTTCATCATGAAGAAGCAATAGTCCAACGCTGGGAACCGCTGGAGCAGTCCGGGTGCAAAGTGTCGTGTCAGTAACATCACGACATACACCAATGCCCCGAGTGAAAACCCGGCGACAGGCCCGGCCGCCAGCGACCAGACAGCACGCCATGTCGACAGCCGGGTTGCCGTGGCGTAACCGCCCATGAAGTACAGGACAATCTCTGACGGCCAGCCGTAGTGACGCAGCACAACCGCATGTCCCAGTTCATGTACCAGGATCGAAACGAACACACACATCACACCCAGAAAGACCAGGTCCAGATGCTCGGGATCCCATCCCATCATGGCTGAAAACACCCAGAAGAACGGATGAATCCGAACCGGGATTCCAAACAGACGGAAGCGAAGGTCAAAGGGTGTTTCGCCGACAACTCCAAACATCGACCAGGTCTTTCGACAGAGCATTGGTAACGACCAGCGGCGGAGATACCGCTTTTTCCGCGTTGCTGTGGTGACTGGGAACGACTCAGGATACAGTTTGCTCCCGCGCTGTCGACCGGGAATGCGGAATGAACGCAGTCAGTCAGAGTCTCAGGTTGTTCAAAGCGCACCCCGTGAACGAATGATTGTGCGGCGGCGCTCCGCGTCGCGGGCACCATGGATTGCGGCGAAGCCGGCGTTGACGCAGAGAGTATCGGGCAGGAATACCCGACTTACAGAGGCCTTCAGGAAGCCGTTCACTTGGGCAGTCTCTTTCGCATCCTGATGGGCCTGCCACTGCTCCGGTCGGTGCTGCGCCCGATTTCCAGGGTGCTCGTGGGACTCATTGCCATCCCCATCTTTCGCTTTATCCTGCGCAAGGTGTTTCGTCTGCAGGATCTTGATGAGGAACTCGAAAAGGACCTTGAACAGTGGTTCCGCGGCGCGCTGCTGCTGCTGGCTGCCACGGCGAATATGGAGCATCTGCTGTTCGGCTGGATGCAGAGGGTCGACTGGCTTGATCGGGCCGACTGGCTCACGATGGGTCTGCGACTGATGCTGGCGATCGGCGTGATTGAGGCGATGCCCGATCAGGAACTTTTCGCGGTGCTGCACCCCGGCCCTCCGAAACTCGAAAAAGGCAAGGGCGTGTTCCGGCAACTCCTGCAAAAAAGATGGCAGTACATGAAAGGCATCGTCTGCCGTCATCTGAACCGATCATCGCCGGTCCTGGCGATGATGTGTGCCATCATCGGGGCTCAGTTACCGACCGCGGCGGACGTTGCGAGCACTGAGCTGCAGTCGGTGATGATCAATGCTGAAGTCGATGTTACTATCTGCTGCCAGCACTGTTTCTCAACCAGTCCGATTCAGACGGCCGTTTCAGTCGCTATTGTGCTGCAGATGACCCCGGAACTCACAGTGAATGCCGATCAGTTCAGTCGCCAGTGGGAACGTTGGCTCGTGGGCTGGATCTGTTATCTGATGGCGATCACGCAGTACCTGATCATCGGCCTGGTGACTCGCCGCGACAGGGCTCTGGATGTGCTGAGCGAATTTGATCGGGCTGTTGCGGAGCGCCGCGACGAACTGGTCAAAGAATTCCAGCTCGAAGGCAATCTGCCGAAAGACTTCGATCGTCGCACGACCAGGAAACCTGGGACTGCGGTGACGCCGACGAACGATACCGATAAAGAATCGTGATGATCGGACGAGGACAGAATCGCAGGGTTAACCACGGAAGACCCGGAACGACACGGAAAAAGCGGCAAGCGCACTGTCCTGATTCCTGCTGTTTATCTTCTGTGTATTCGGTGTCTTCCGTGGTGAAAAATGCAGTTTCGCTCGCTGTCTGACAGATCTGTTTCAGATATCAACGCGAATTCGCCATCGCGATTTCCTATACTCTTGCCTGAGTCACCAGACGGCATTTCACTGGTCATTTTTCATTCGTCATTGGCCAATTCCCGGATGTCCCGTATTCAGCAGCTTGATGCTCATGTCGTCAACCGCATCGCGGCGGGGGAAGTCATTGAGCGTCCGGGGAGCGTCGTCAAAGAGCTGCTGGAGAACAGTGTTGATGCACTCTCCACCCGGATTGAGATCGACATCACCAATGGCGGCATGGACCTGATTCGGATCTCGGACAACGGCGAGGGCATTCATCCGGACGACATGCTGCTGGCCGTGACCAGTCATGCGACCAGCAAGATTCGCTCAGACGCCGATCTGGATCATGTGAGCACGCTGGGTTTTCGCGGCGAAGCGCTGGCATCGATTGCAGCGGTTTCCAGGTTTCGCGTCAGGACTCGACCGGAAGAATGTCCGGTCGGCAGGGAACTGGAAAGCCACGGAGGTCAGATCATCATCAACCGCGACTGCGGCTGCCCGGCCGGCACAGTGATGGAAGTCCACAATCTGTTCTTCAACACACCGGCACGGCGACGGTTTCTGAAGAAAGGTTCGACTGAGTTCGGATACATCGCCGAGCAGTTTTCGCGGATCGCTCTCGCGAATCCTTATCTGCATCTCGTCCTGCGGCACAATGAAAAGCTGGTCTACGAACTGCCCGCGGTGACCGATCCGCTGGAGCGCATCCGGCGTTTTTTCGGAAGCGAGGTCGCCGACCGTCTGATTTCCGTGTCGTCGGAGTCTCAATTGCCGTCAGGTGAAACGATCCGGCTGTGGGGCTATGCGGGGGAACCGTCGCTGAACAGGTCGACTCGGAAGGATCAGTTTCTGTTCCTCAACGGTCGCTGGATTCAGGATCGCAGCCTGCAGCATGCTCTGGCAGAAGCCTATCGCGGCCTTCTCATGGTGGGACGGCACGCGGTCAGTTTCCTGTTTCTCGAACTTCCTCCGGCAATGGTGGACGTCAACGTCCACCCGACGAAAAGCGAAGTGCGGTTTCAGGACAGTCAGATTCTTTACCGTCAGCTGTTGAAGACACTGCGTGATAAGTTCCTCACACTGGAGTTCCGCGCCAACATTGACGTCGGCGGGGCAGCACGTGCGACTGAGCTCAGGTTCGACCGCCCCGCGAATCCGACGCGGCCTCAGCAGGAACTGGACATCTGGGCCTCTCAAGCCACTGTCACTCAACCGCCGCGGATCGGTGAGTTTGCCCGGTCGGCGGTCAACGATCGAGCGGTCTTCACGAATCCGGATGTCATCGCAGCACTGGCCGTGGAGCCTCATCAGCGACACGATGCGATCGAGGATGAAAACCGTGTGAACGGATTCCCGTCGCCGTCCGCGACGGTGGAAACGATCGACGCAGTAGAAAGTGCATCAGCTGACTCTGCAACCGACCTTGTCGATGCGTCGGCCGCGGCGAGCAGTCAGACCACCGAGATCACAGCCACACCATCCAGTGACGAATTCCGCGCGTTCCAGATTCACGACTGCTACCTTGTTGTCGCCGGTGACGCAGGACTGGAAGTCATCGATCAGCACGCTCTGCACGAGCGGATTCTGTACGAACATCTGCGGAACCGGATTCTGTCGGGAGGCGTTGAGTGTCAGCGGCTCCTGATCCCTGACACGATTGAATGCTCCGCCACCGAATGCGCCGCGGTGCTGGAATCGCTGGATCTTCTGAAGGAAATCGGCTTTGAGCGACGCCGACCTCCGTTCGGTCGTCGCCACCTTCGCCTCGGTCTTCCCGGAGGCGCTGGTGTGGCGGATCGGTGAGGCCGACGTGCTGTTGATCGGCGGGCTCGGTCCTGCGGGTCCACGACTGGAACAGATTGAACGCAACTGGGATCGCCCGGGCGTCGCAGAGGATCTCGCGCGCCGCGGCGTTCG
>JANNGQ010000888.1:0-5192 GCA_031403975.1 Planctomycetota bacterium | reverse complement strand
GGAATCCAGGCAGGCTGGAAGCCTGCCCCACGAGGAATGGCGTTCTACGCGGTTTCCGCGAAACTGGTCAAGACCGGTCGCGCCCTGCGGCGATCTCGTCTTGAGCTGTACTCATCCGTTCAACTACGCTTCCGGTCCCTCTCACCGTCGGCGCAATATACCCCGCCTCTCAACGTGGGCTTCGTTGACGTCGACAACTCGACCCCGATTCTCCCCTTGTTCCCCCTCTCCGATCTCCCCGCTTTCCTCTCTCCGGATTACGCAGTTGCTCTCTGCGTCTGTCATACAGTATTCGCGTGCATCGGCATCACAGTCCCTGTTTCAGGTGCTGAGCGGTCTGCTGCTGCGCTCGAATTCCGGACCGGTCGCGCTGCTGAGGCCGATTACGCGAGATTTCAATCCGGACACAGACGACATTGATCTGCTGCTGACAGATCAGAGCCGTGCCAAACTGCTGCAGGCCGCATTTGAGGAAGCTGCTGACGGGAGGCTCCACTTCACTGTCGGACAGAACAGTTCCGAGAAAGTCCGGCTGACGCTTTGGAGTATTGCCGCTGACAGGCGACTGACGATTGATCTCTGGTCCGTATTCGGCCAGATGCTGAACCATCCGAGGTCAATGATCAAAGCTGAGGACCTGCTTCGATTCGCCGATCGTGCGAATGCAACGTTACCAGGCACGATCCGACTATCGCCGGACGTCGATTTTTGCCTGCTCGTACTGCACCTGGCCGTGAGGAACAAACCTCTCAGTACCGCCTCCGTGCGCGAACGAATCCGACTGGCAGGTGATCGGCTGGCGGCTTCCATCCCGGAAATGTTTGCTGCGGACATTCCTGCCAGCGGACTCACGTCACTGATCGGCGTTGCGGAAGGACTGCGGTTGACGGCCTCGACCATTCCGACTTCTTCTGTCCGGATCACTGAGGATTTCCTTCTGGCGCGGCTTGCCGAAGACCGCGACGCCGGCGGACATGGCGGCATTCGGAACCTCACCGACGATTCCGGTAGCCGAATTCGTGAGAATTCGGATGAAGTTGGACCGGTCCGAAGTCTCACAACTTCAGCTACGGAAGACTCCGCCCGTTGTTCATCAGCGAAACAACATTCAGCGGCTGGTGACCTCGTCCCGCGATCGAACCGCAGTCTGTTTACCGGAATACGTCGCTGGCTGTTGAGGCAGGTACCTTGCCTCGCTGTTGTCGGCAGTGACGGTGCCGGGAAGTCGTCGGTATGCGAAGCAATCGTTCGACATTTGAGATCCGACAATCCGCAGATCACCGCCAAGAAACTCTACCGACGCTCATGGCTGTATCGTCTCATCAGCAGTGTCCTGAAGTCGTTCACCGGCATTGACCGAGGCCGCTTTGACGACAGTGTCGCGCCATTCATTACCCTGCGCGCCGCGCTGTCGCTGTGGCTGCGATTTGCTCTGCAGCTTCTGGCGGCCCGCCCCCGAAACGGCGCACTGCTGCTGGACCGTTCCCTGGGCAGCTTCCTGGTCACAAACCGCAAATCCGACGTCCCGCAACTCTCCATGATGGCCACGTGGCTGGAACCAATCCTGCCGCCCGTTACGAGTGTGCTGCTGGTTGTGCCGTTCCGGCAACTCACTCGCCGTAAGGGGGAATTCTCATCCTCCGCCGGACACACACGTTATCAGCAGCAGCTTTTCGAACAGGCTCTGCGGCAACGTCCGTGCGAACTGATCGTCGTCGCGAACACTGAAACAGCCGATGATGCGGCTCGCACCATCGTCTCGTTGCGGGGTTCCTGCTTCAGAATCCGCTGCCTCAAGGCGCAGCTTTCGGTCGATTCGCAGCAAAGCCGCGACCAATCAACTCGCGAGGCGGCTGCCGCATGAGATCTCCGCTGCGACTCCTGAATGCCTGGATCGATCACCAGCGCCTCGGCAGCCGGCGGAGATTTGTCGAATGGCAGCTCAGCATCGTTCTGAATCAGACCGTGACGCTGCAGCCGACAATCTCAGGCGGAGGCTTCGACCGGATCTTTCTGGTTCAATCGAAATCATGGCCGTGGGAGACAATTGCGTGTGTCCGCATGAACTGTCCGTGGCGAGGGTTTCCTCCCGAACAACCTCATCTGCCGCGAACAAATCTGAATGCGTGGCAAAGACTTGCCCGTGAAGCCAGTGCCTATGAAGCGCTGGCACCGCTCGGCATTGCCCCGAAACTCGTCGCCCGTGGTGAGTATTTTCTCGCAAACCACTGGCTGCCGTGGCCGCGCGTTTCTGAGGTCCTGAAACGGTCGCCGGGAAGTCTCTGGAGCATCCTGCCGCCGATTCTTGCGGCCGTCGAGCGGATGCACAGCCGCGGCATTGTGCATCTGGACCTGAACTGCGGCAATCTGCTGATCACGCCGGATTTGTCATCGGTCGCTCTCATTGATTTCGAATACGCGCCTCGCATGGGTATGACTCGATTCGATCAGCAACGCTTCGATTTTCTGAGACTTGCTCACAATCTGCTGAAGCCGCGCCGAGGCCGTGAAGCCGCTCTGCGCGACCCACGACGCTTCGTCGAATGTTTTGCCCGCGTGGCGCCCGAGTCTGGCTTTGGTATCCCCGATCAATTCGCCACCGCGGGATTTCATCGAGTCACCGAACACTCCACAATTCGTGGCGGTTTTGAAGAACTGTTCGGTTTGTTTGAATCGAATCCGGGGCCGTTGCGCGCTGCTTGACCTCGCATGGACGTCAATCCCATGCCTGACCATCCCAGGCGATGACCGTTCGCAGGAACGACCCGACACCATCGGAGAATTCACTCAGCAGGTGCTCGCCTTTCTCCGGGTTCGCGAACTGCGGCGAGCCCATGTGGCCGGGTTTCGTCCGGTCTTTCGTGGTCCAGCCTCGATAAGCCGGATCGAAGCCGAAGTCGGTACGGACCGTTTCGAGTCGACTGACGTCCTTTACCAGTTGCGGAGTGATCCGCTGAATCATGGATGTCTCCCATTCGCACGCGTGACCCATGGACTTCTGCACAAGGTCTTTACGGGTTTCCCAGGGACGGGCGAAATCCCAGTAGGTCGCAAACAGCAGCAGCAGGTCACTGCGGTCACGGTATCTCTGACGGGCCTCAAACACGGCTTGCTTGCCGGGCGTGATGTTCCCGCCGTGACCGTTCAGAAACACGATTCGGCGGAAGCCGTGCAGAAGTCCGTTTTCCATCTGCTCGCAGAGTATGTCCAAATACGTCCGTGGACGAGCCGACAGCGTTCCGGAAAAGTCCATGTGATGGTCCGAGTTTCCCAGCCACTGCAGCGGCGCGAAGAGAACCTCACGGTCCATTTTCAAAGAAACGCGCCGCACGATTTCGCCGAGCAGCATACTGTCCGTCGCCACAGGCAGATGATGCCCGTGCTGCTCAATTGCCGCGACAGGGACGACGAGCGGAGTATCAGGCGCCAGAGCCTTGATTTCCGGCCAGGTCAGATCGGTCCAGTTCATAGATGGCATCCTGCGTTCAGAGTTACGGTCACGAGAAGACGAAATCGGATTAATCGCAAGGTGAGCACATCTCCGGAAATTCGCCGTGTTTTTTGTTTCGGCCCACAGGGCCAGCAGTTCAAATAGCCAGGGCCATCGGCCCTGGAAGCGAAAACCACCCGACGTTGAAGGCCCAACGGGCCGACAGTTCGAATCCGAATGACGGCCCTTGACCGGGAATGGTCGGCCCGTTGGGCCTTTGCGTCTCAACTGGCCTGGTTTCCTGGTCCGATGGGCCAGGCTATCGGAATGGATGGCCCTTTGGGCCGCCCTTTGGGCCGGAACAAAAAGAATGGCAATCAACACGTCATCCGCATCGTGTTGTTTTCTCAATGAAACTGGCAGGCTGAAGCCTACCCTACAAAGATTCGATACTATTCCGACAGTTCCCCTGCCTTGGTCGCGTTTTCATCGGGCCAGGCCACCAGCAGGACGACCAACGCGATGCACGGGGCGATGCCGGCCCAGGCGAGTCCCTGATCAAACGAGTGTGTTGCATCGACCATGCGTCCAAACGCTTTTTGTGCAGGCGATGAGACAAGCCAGGCAAGAGCCCCCAGCAATCCGGCCGTCTTTCCCATGTGCCGTTCGCTGGTCTCCTGTGCCAACGAATAGTAGCAGGGAAACAGCCCCAGCGAACCGGCAGCAACGATCAGCAGGACACCATACAAACCGCGGCCCAGCGGGAGTTGTGCGGCCACGCCCGTCAGCGACGTCAGGCCCGCACAAACGCCAAACACGATCAGTCGGGTATTGTGCACACGGAGTCCTCGCCGAGCCATCCACAGAGTTGCCGCACCTGCGGCAATGCAACCAACATCTGCTGCAATGTAGTAGGCCGAGTTGAACCACAGAGCCGCCTGCTCGGTCGCCCCGCGGCCTTCCTGCAGGAACTTCGGCAGCCATGCACGGATCAGCTGCCAGGTCAGGTTGATACAGATCACAACCGGGACCAGAGTCCAGAACCGACGATTGGTCAGACATTCAGCGAAAAATCCGTTGTCGGAATTCGAGTCGACGTCCAAGTCAGCTCCCGGAGCCGGGAGTTCATCACGACGGATCGTGAAAAGCCAGGCCACAGCCCAGGCGGCTCCGAGAGATCCGATGATGATAAACGGAGATCGCCATGCTCCGGGAGTTTCGTTCTCCCCCACAATCAACAGAATCAGCGGTGGGGTAAGGATGGCTCCCAGAGCTCCGCCACTCTGCAACAGACTGTTGCCCATCGTGCGATTCGTCCGATCCAGCACGATTTTTGTCGTTCGCAGCGCACACGGCCAATGACCGGCTTCAAAAAAACCCAGCAGGATCCGGCATCCCAGCATCGACTCGTACCCCTTGCAGAATCCCGTCAGCACACCGATTGATGACCAGGCCAGCAGTACAAAGGGATAGAGGAATCTTACGGAGATGCGATCCGACAGGAATCCGAAGAACAATGAACCGGCAGCAAAAGCCCAGCCAAATCCGAATTCCAGATTGCCGTAACTTTCATTGCTGAGCGACAGCTCTTTCGTGATCCGGACTGACAGATTCGCCAGCGTCTGACGATCCATGTAATTCAGCATGGTCGCCAGCAGCAAGAGCCCGCTGACCCACCAGATCCACGACTGTGAACGACGAGCAGGCTCGGACGGTGATCCCGATTCCGGAGGGGCGTATGGATTGTGCAGGACCGACACGA
>JANNGQ010000887.1:0-14518 GCA_031403975.1 Planctomycetota bacterium | reverse complement strand
GCCCGGATTTTGTCGAGCGGCGAACCGGTGCCAGCTGCGGGTGCGGCCGGCGCTGCGGCAGCCGGAGCGGCCTTCGCCGGCGACTTGGCTTCTGCGTGCGCCGCGGCTTTCTTTGGTTTTGGCCCGTCGACGACCGTCAGGAAGCTGGGGTCGATGTCGTACCAGCCGATGTCCACTGGACTATCGAATTCAACGAGCGCGCGACAGTTCATATTCACGGTCCGGACTTTGCCGGTCATGTTTGCAAACCGCTTCAGTTCGGGCGCTGACGCCGAGACGACAACCCACTTATCCGTCAGGTCTTTCTTCAGCCGTTCGGCTCGGTCGATGCTCATCACGGTACTCGGTTCCTGGACGGGAAGGGATGTGGCCGCTCATTGTGAGCCACCACCGCCAGTCTTTCAAGCGGGGCAATTGCTGTGGACCCGGTCTCTCGATGCCTGGAGTTCTCGGCAACCGGATGAAATGGACTCAGTGGCGTGATATTCTTCCTGAGGATTTTCATAGACCGCGTTGTGCGTCAGAACTGCGATTCCATTGGATTTTCACGTGACAAACATGGCTGTTCCCCGAGTCTGCATCCTGCGCGCCCCCGGAACCAATTGCGACATTGAGACCGCGCATGCGTTCGAGCTTGCAGGCGCAACGGCTGAACGCATCCACCTGTTTCGGCTTCTGGAAGACCCGTCACGGCTCAGTCAATTCCAGATCCTGTGTGTGCCCGGTGGATTCAGTTACGGCGACGACCTGGGGGCAGGTGTGATCTTCTCACGGCAGCTCCGCGGACAGCTCAACGACGCGATGCGGGAGTTTCTGCTGGCCGACAAACTTGTGCTGGGAATCTGCAACGGGTTTCAGACAATTCTGAAGGCCGGCCTGCTGATGCGACGGGGCATCGAAGACGCAGCCGAGAAATCCTGGGAGGATCAGGTCACGCTGACCTGGAACAGCAACGGGCGATACACCGATCGCTGGGTGCGCCTGAAAGTCACGTCGTCGAAAAGTTTTTTCCTGACGGGCATCGACGAGTTTGACGTCTCCATGGCACACGCTGAAGGACGAATCGCACTGAAGACCCCGGAGCTGCTGGACACTCTCCGCAACGATTCGCAGATCGCGCTGTGTTACTGGTCACCGCGGGCGGCAGAACTCGTGGTCGCGACGGGAGATCCGACTCGCATCGGACTGTTGCCTGAACCCGAAAACCCTAACGGCTCGATTGCCAATATCGCCGGGCTGTGTGACACGACCGGCAGAGTGCTGGGATTGATGCCTCATCCAGAACGGTTTCTCTTCGCGACTCAGCATCCCCAGTGGACTCGCCGGAGGCTTCGCGGTGAAGGCGACGGGATCAAGGTGTTCCGGAATGCCGTGGCCTATTTCGAGTGAGATCAATCGACGAGATGCTGGGGGTGAAGCCCGGCTTCTTGAAAGAGCCGGGCTTCTGAACGCCAAAGCAAAACCGCTCTAACCCTCCGTCGCCCGACCTGCGCGGCCAGTCCCTTCACCTGCGATGGACTCGCGCATTCGGGTATCGGCCTGGACATTCTTAAGTTCGTAGAAGTCCAGCAGTCCGAGCTTGTTGCTGGCAAAGGCATCGGCAATAGCTTTGGGAACTTCCGCCTCCGCCAGAACGACGGCAGCCTTATTCTGCTGGATGCGAGCGACCATTTCCTGCTCCCGCGCTCTGGCACCCGCTCGACGCTGTTCGGCTTTGGCCTGGGCCACCCGCATGTCTGCTTCGGCCTGATCGGCAGAAAGGCGGGCTCCAATGTTCTCTCCGACATCAATGTCGGCGATGTCGATCGATACAATCTCGTATGCCGTCTGAGCTTCCAGGCCCTGCTGAAGTACGCTCTTGGAAATGCTGTCGGGATTCTCCAAAACAAGCTTATAGGATGATGTCGAGCCGATCGCCTGAACGATCCCCTGGCCGACTCGCGCGATGACGGTTTCTTCGGTCGCTCCACCGATCAACTGCTGGATGTTGGTCCTTACGGTGACTCGAGCTCGAGCTCGCAGTTCAATTCCGTCGGCCGCGACGGCCGACAGGGTTCCCTGCGTTCGTTTCGGGTCCGGGCAGTCGATCACTTTCGGGTAAACGCTGGTCTTGACGGCTTCCAGAATGTCGCGCCCTGCCAGGTCAATCGCCTGAGCCGTGTTCCAGTCGAGCGGAATGCCGGCCTTTTCGGCAGCAATCAGGGCACGGATCACATTCGGCACGTTGCCGCCGGCGAGAGCATGGGCCTCCAAAGCTCTTGTGGAGATCGGGTACTTTTTCAGCAACCCCGCCTGCACGGCCATGACTTTGCTGCGCACGATCACGACGGGGTTCACGCGCCGCATCCGCATGAAAAACAGATCCAGCAGGCCGATGCCCGCACGAGTCATCTTGCATTGCAGCCAGAGACTCGCGAACTGAGCAAACACGGCGAGGATTATTATTCCGCCGAGCAGACAGAAGACCAGAAGGCCCCACTTAACGGCATCGCTCATCTGAGCCAGCATGACGGGCAGCATCGTGACCTCCGAGGGCAACAAGAACGTTCTTCAGTCGTTACGTCCGCTGGGTGTAGTCCTCAGGGATATCGAAGTCAAGCCGGTCGATTCCTTCCGGATGCGGCGGCTGATTCGGTTCCGATTCCGTGCCGGCAGTCGGTTCTCGCGGAATCCCGGCTTCCTCAGCTGTCAGAGGCCGCACGACGACGCGATTGGCTTTGGCTCCGACGACGATCACCGCCGTCTGCGGCTCGACAACCATCCCGATGCTCTCAGCGTGTAACCGTTCGGATTCAATTTCCACCATTCCGCCGGGGGTCATTAACGTGAGAGTGATTCCCTGTTTGCCGATCAGGGCATCGAGCGGATTCGGCTGGAGTTTTTCTGTCGACGGAGCAGGCTGAAGGATGAACCTTCCGCCAAAACTGGTCCGCTGCATGACCGTAATAGCCCCGAACAGCGATCCTGGAATGCCTGCGACAAGGACCGTGAGGTAGGTCCAGAAAAGAAACGGGTTTGTGCCCCACCACGCTTTGTACGCGCTCCAGAAGGAGACGATCAGAGAGATCGAAGCGACGATCAGCATCATGCCGAACGTGGGAATGAAAAACTCCAGTGCCAACAGGAACAATCCCGCGAGCAGCAAAACGGTCGCCAGGACTCCGGCATCCGGCATGGTCAACTTTCCTGAGGGGGCAGAGGTCAGAACTTTGCGACTCCGAGGCAGGAACGAATCCCCGGAGCAACATCGTGCTGACCAGAATACGGGAGGATGACGAGTGCCGCAACGAAACTCGAGGGAATGTGTTTGTAGCGGGAGTCGTGAGACTTCGGCGTTACCCAGTCAACTCCGAATTCTGACGAATCCGGCTACAAAAATCCCTCGCAGCGTTGCCCTGAACGACTGCTTCCTGCGTTCCTCGGACTGCCGCCGACTTCAATTGCCTGTCGAAACCGATATTATCATCGTAAACCTCCCAGATTCCGACCGGGGATCTGCTGAGTTCGCAGAGCTTCATCAAATCAAGAAAGAACCAACTCATGTTGCGTACCCTGATGGCCTGTGTGTTGTCACTTGCCGCTGTTTCCACGACCGCCGTGGCAGGCGATCGCTTCTATTTTCCAGGACATGTCTTTGCGCCGCCTGTGGTTTATGCTGCTCCGGTTGTTTCCTGGCAGCCGGCGTATGCCGTCCCCACGGCAACCATGACCTTTCATGATTACGGTGCGCAATCCGTCCCCGTGAGCAAAGTGAGTTATTCGACAGAGTACTACACACCGCTGGTTCCGACGGTTTCAACAGTCACGTACGTTGCAGCGCCGCGAGTTGTTCCAATCGGCTACTACGCGCCACGGACCATGGTGATCGCGCCTGCCGTTTATGCAGCGCCGGTCTCCTATGGCTACCGGGGCCTGCGGCGTCATGGTCGGCGATTCCGAGGAGTTGAAATAGAATTCGAGCGAGACGGCGACATCGAGATCGACTACCGCTGAAGCGAGGTGTTCGTTATCTCGCTGCATCGCGCCTGAGCAATTCCAGGCCTGAGCAGTCCATCCGGACAACTCGGGCCTTTTTCTTTTGCGACAGTGCTGCCGGTCTGCAACGATTCGGCGTATGCTCATTGCCGGTCCGGTCACTGCCGCGTAGTGCCGTTCAGCGAGTGTTGGCCGCAGGACCGCCCGCGCCGGCTTTCTCCCCCCTGGAACACCGTAAAACAGTCCTCACCATGACTGAACGACGAATCGGACCGTTCATTCTCGGAAAGCAGATTGGCGCGGGCGGCATGGGTGTCGTCTACAAAGCAACGTACACCGAAAACGGCAAAGATGTGGCTTTGAAATTGTTGCCACCGGGCCTGATCGGAGATGTGAAGCTGCTGAAGCGGTTTGAGCGGGAGATTGACATCCTCAAGCGGCTGACTCACCCCAACATCGTCAAGTACTACGGTGGCGGAACGCACGACGGTCAGCGCTGGTACGCCATGGAGTTCATCGATGGCGGCTCGCTCTATGACATCCTCAAGAAGAAGCACAAACTGACTTGGGATCAGGCGATTCAGGTTGGACGTCAGCTCTGCGCGGCTCTGGAACACGCTCACAACGCCGGCATCATCCATCGGGATCTGAAGCCCGCAAACTTGTTTGTCACAAAGAAGGGAAAAATCAAGCTTGGCGACTTCGGGATTGCCCGCGACACCGAAGCCACGGCACTGACCGCAGCCGGTAAGACGGTCGGAACCTATGCCTACATGGCCCCGGAACAGATTCAGGGCCATGCAGCGATCTCCCGGAAGACCGACCTCTATGCTGCCGGCTGTCTCATGTATGAGGTGCTGACCGGCGAAACTCCGTTCGTCTCTGATAACCCTGCCGAGATGCTGATGATGCATCTCAATGACGATCCCTATAACGTCCGCGAGAAGATTCCTGAGTGCCCGCTGGCACTGGATGCTCTCATCGAACGCCTTCTCGCAAAGAATGCTGATGATCGGCCGTATGATGCACTGGCCGTACATACAGAACTCACAGAGATTCTGAAAAAAGCTCGCGAGGTTGTTTCCGAAGTGTCGCCTCAGGCCCTGGCGTCGTCAGGAGCCGGAGTCTCCGTCGACCCGGAAACCGGTGAGCTTCGCCCGAAGAAGAAAAAGAAGAAGAAAGATCAGTCGGCGTTGTACGAAAAGAGCTGGTTCCTTGTGACATGCCTCGTGCTGTTGATTGCTGCAGGTATCTGGCTGGCACTCGGCCCCAGTGAGGATTCACTCTATCTCAGTGCTCAGGAGGCTATGCGCAGCAGCGACACTGTGACACAGCTTGTCGATGCGAAGAAGTTCTACCTGTTGCCCTATATAGAACAGTTTCCGGACGGCAAACATGCGGCCGACGTCACGAAGTGGCTTGACGACGTAGAAGTCGCCATCCTTGAAAAACAGGTCGACAATAAAGCGAAACTCAAGCGCGACGGACGGAATCCTTACGAGACCGCGTGTCTCAACGCCGTCGCTGCCGAACGCGACCTGGAACGCAATCCGCTCGAAGCGATTGAACTGTTTCAATCGATCATCGACACACTGCCGGACTCTGAGGCTCCCGCGTCGGAACCTGCCGCTGCAGGCGAGTCACCCGATCCGGCCGATGAAACTGATGTGGCCGGCGATCCAAAGTACTGGAAACTGCTGGCTGAACGGCATCGGGACTCGCTGAAGCTGGCTTTGCTGAATCATCCGGAACGGGAGCGAATCATTTCGGCGCGAATGACCGTCGCTGAAGAGAAACTGAACTCCGACAAGCCTGACGAGGGACTGGCGATCATGAAACGGTTCCGCGACGTGTTTCGGGCTGACAAGGACGTTGAAGCCTGGTTTGAATATGCCGGTCGGCGGACTAAAGGTGAACCTGCAAAAATGCCCGGCGCGACTTGACCGACGTCTGTCCAGCGGGCGTCTCCACTCGAATAGGAGACTGTCGGATCAGTCGCGATTCCTCGTAGGGCAGGCTTTCAGCCTGCCTCGTCGATTCAGGAACACTTGCGTTTTTTTTCAGTCCGGGCCGGCTGGAAGCCTGCCCCACCATAAAACAGACAGTCCCATAGGCTGGTCATATTCGCACCAATCGCCTGTCAAACACAGCGGACGGCTTGTCTGAGGCTGAGGGCAGCGATATCATCCGCGGTTCGATTTTTCCGGGCCGTTCTGCGCGTAGAGCGATGCCGGGCTGATGTTTTGTCAGAATCGCAGTGCAAATCCCTGATATCACGGGGCTTGCGCAATTTCGGCCCGGCTGAATTCTTGTCGCCGCGCGTTGTTCCATCGCTTTGCAGAATCGTCCGTTCGTCGTGTTCGAAAGCATTACACAGAGTCTGGGGAAAGCGTTTTCGGCTTTTCGGGGAACCGGAAAGATCACCGAAGGCAATATCCGCGAAGGAATGCAGCAGGTCCGGAAGGCCCTGTTGGAAGCGGACGTTGCGTACGATGTCGTCCAGAGCTTTGTCGAGCAGGTGACACAGGAGGCCATCGGCGAACGAGTCCTCAAATCCCTGCGGCCGGAAGAACAGATCGTCGGGATTGTGCATCAGCAGCTCATCAACCTGATGGGCCCTGTGGACCATTCACTCGCGATCAGACGAGACGGTGTCACCATCATCATGATGTGTGGGCTGCAGGGGTCCGGCAAAACGACAACCTGCGGCAAGCTGGCTCTGCGTCTGAAGGATGCGGGGTCCGCCCCGTTTCTGGTGGCGGCCGACTTGCAGCGTCCGGCAGCGATCGAACAGCTGAAAGTCATCGGCCAGCAGGTTGGCTGCCCGGTGTATTCCGAAGACCCGTCTACGAGTAATCCGGTACAGGTCTGCCGCAACGGGGTGAAAGAAGCCAGACGAGTCGGTGCAAAGGTCGTGATTCTCGACACCGCCGGTCGTCTGCATGTCGACGCGGCGCTGATGAAAGAGCTGCAGCAGATCGACAACAGCGTCGGGCCGGACCAGGCTCTGCTGGTCTGTGACGCGATGACCGGTCAGGACGCCGTCAACAGCGCGAAAGCGTTCAACGAGGCGCTCGAACTGGACGGCGTGATACTCACCAAGCTGGATGGTGACACGCGCGGAGGTGCGGCGCTGAGCGTAAAGGCCGTCACCGGAGTTCCGATCAAGTTTGTGGGGATGGGCGAGCAGCTTGACCGGCTGGAGGAGTTTCATCCGGACCGCATGGCCGGTCGGATTCTGGGCATGGGCGACATGGTGTCGCTGTTCGAGAAGGCTCAGAAGGAATTCGATGAAGAGGAGATGCTGCGTCAACAGGAGAAGATGCAGCAGGGCAAGTTCACGCTGGAAGATTTCCGCAAACAGATGCGGCAGATCAAGAAGCTGGGTTCCATGCGTGAGATCATGAAAATGATCCCTGGCATGGGGGCCGTCGTTGATCAGCTGGGCGACATGAATCCCGAAGATGACATGCGGCGGATCGAAGGCATCATCAATTCGATGACCGCCAATGAGCGCCAGAATCCGGATCTGATCGACCGGGGTCGCAGGCACCGCATCGCCTGCGGCAGTGGAGTTCAGCCGGCCGACGTGAATAAGCTGCTCAAGGATTTTTCGGCGATGGGCAAACTCATGCAGGGGATGTCCGGCATGGGTTTGCGGGACCGGATGCGAGCCGTCAAGGGCCTTGCCGACGGCGGCTTCATGAATCCCGGTACAGAACTGATCGAAAAGAAGATGCGCAGCACGCGCGGACCGCTCGACAGGAATGAAGCTCGGGATAAGAAAAAGAAACAGCGAAAAGAGGCTCAGAAAGCCAAAAAAAAGAACAGAAAGAGGTAGGATGGGCAATCCGATCGCCTCAGCAGTATTCGAAAGTTCACAGTTTTTGTAACGTACCGCTTCCGGATTGCCTCGTTCAGACCGCGATGCACTCCGGGGCGCTGGTTTTTGTCAGTTCAGGAGTTGCAATGGCCGTTCGTATTCGTATGAAGAAGTTGGGACGCAAACATCGTGCGTTCTTCCGCATCTGTGTGATGGATTCCCGCGTTCAGCGCGACGGGAAGGCGATTGAAGAAGTCGGACAGTACGATCCGATGGTTCATGATAAAGCGGCCCGTGTGAAGATGAACATGGAACGCGTACAGTACTGGTTGTCCGTCGGTGCTCAGCCCAGCGAGAAGGTCAATGCGCTGATCCGGAAGGTGAAGGCCAACAAGTTTGGTACAGCCCTCGCGCCACCGCCGATGCTCGCGCCAAAGGTTAAGGAAGAAGCAGTGGCACCCGCGGCTGAAGCAGCGCCAGAAGCCGAAGCTCCTGCAGCCGAGTAGGATGGGCATTCCTGCCCGTCGGATCTCGGTCGGACAGGAATGTCCAACCTGCAGATGTCGTCGTCGGCACTGTCTGCATTTGGGACATCGGCTGTGATCCGGTTTGATATCCTCACCCTGTTTCCGGAAATGTTCGGGAGTTACCTGGAACAGGGGCACTTGAGGCTGGCGATCGAACGCGGACTGGTCGAGATTCGGCGGCACAACTTCCGGGACTACGCCGAGGGAAAACGGAAACAGGTGGACGACAAGCCGTTTGGCGGCGGTCCGGGAATGCTGATGATGTGTCAGCCGGTGTTTGACTGTGTGGAAGCCGTGCAGGCTTCTGACAGTGTTCCCGGTCGACTGTTGATGATGACCCCTCAGGGTCGGAAACTGGATCAGTCACTGGTTGAAGAACTTGCTCAGGAACCTCGACTGTTGCTGCTTTGCGGGCGCTATGAAGGTTTCGATGACAGGATTCGTCAGGGACTGCACCCAATTGAGATCTCTGTCGGTGACTTCATCTGTAACGGTGGTGAAGTACCGGCCATGCTGATTGTCGACACGGTGATCCGGCTCATCCCAGGAGTTCTTGGTGATGAAACCAGCAGCCGTTACGAATCCTTCAGCGAATCCGGCTTACTGGAGCATCCGCAGTTCACACGGCCTCGTGAGTTCCGTGGTATGACAGTGCCGGAAGTGCTGATTAGTGGTGATCACCGGAAAATCAATGAATGGCAGCAGGAACAGAGTCTTCAGAGGACGGCCGAACGGCGCCGCGATCTGATGCACGATTCCGGTTCCTGATGCCGTCGGACCAGATGTCAACGTAGCCGGACTCGTGAGAGTTCGGGCCTCTTCTCCCGAAATTTCACGACATCGGCTACGGCCGTAAATCAGTCGAAAGGAACTCAGAGCCATGCGGAATAACCTGCTGATCACTGTTGAAAAATCGAGCCTTCGTGAGCAGCGGCTGCAGTTTGCGGTCGGTGACAGTGTCGACGTTCATACCCGGATTCTGGAAGGCAACAAAGAACGTATCCAGATCTTCAGCGGTGTTGTGATCGCTCGTCGCGGTACAGGCACGAGCGAGATGTTTACCGTGCGCCGCATCGTGCAGGGCGAGGGTGTCGAGCGTAATTTCCCGATCAATTCACCTAAAATCGCTCAGATCGAAGTCAAACGCCACGCCCGAGTGCGGCGCGCCAAGCTGTTCTATCTCCGTGATCGCACCGGCAAGGCGACCCGTCTGCGAGAACGCAAGGCCAAACCGTGGGAAGTTCAGGTCAGCGACTCCGGAAAATGAAGCTCCGGACAGACGCGGAACGACACGATCGTGCTCTCACTTGACGCTGCGCATGCCGCATGACTGACTTCCGCAAACTGCTGATTCCGGACGCCGAGCTGATTCCACGAACACTGAAATCGGTTTCAGACCGGCTGATGCTGGGCTGCGCCAGTGAACTGAACGGTCCCGAAGTGCTGGTGCTGCTGACTCAGGGAACAACACTGGCCTCGGCATTGCGGGATGCCAGGCCGGAACTGAATTTCACGTTCTACACGCCGGAGCATTTTTTCTGGCGGACGCTGAACGATTTTCACGGTATCGGATCGCCGTCCGGTTCCGCAGGCACCGGAAGAATCTCACTCGTCTGTGCGGCCGATCTGCCGGAGCAGACCTTCGACGAGATTCTGTTTCCCTCTCTGGTCGGCGCATCGTCGGAACTGGGTCAGGATCTGCTGCAGTCGGCTCATCAGCGACTCAGGACCGGCGGGCGGATCTTCGTTACGGTGAACAATGCAAAGGACCGCTGGGTTCAGGCACAGTTGAAGTCGCTGTTCAGCAATACGGTTGTTGAGAAGCACAAACATGGCGTGGCCTGCGTGGCAACCAGATCCGGGCCATTGAAGCGAGTCCGCGGTTTTCGATCGCGTTTCGCATTTCGTCAGGGAGAACGACTGATCTTCTGCGAAAGTCGCCCCGGTGTTTTCAGTCACCGCCGAGTCGACGGTGGTGCCCGCGCACTGATCAGGTCTTTGAATCTTCTCAAACCGGACAACACTTCGGCAGACAGTCCGGCGGCAGGGTTTGATCCGTCACGTATCATCGAAATGGGCTGCGGCTGCGGAGCCGTCGCAATGGCGGCCGCCGTGGAGTTTCCTTCGGCCCGTATTCTGGCCGTCGACAGCGACACGCGAGCCATCGAATGCACAAAGGCCTCAGCCGCGCTGAATGGCATCACCAGTGTGGAAACGCTGCTGACATCAGACGGAACAGTCCCCGAACCCGGTTCCTGGGATTTGCTGCTTGGCAATCCGCCGTACTATTCTGACTTTCGCATTTCGGAACTATTCCTGCAGACGGCGAAAGCGGCCCTCCGACCCGGCGGCCGGATCCACATCGTGACAAAACTGCTCGACTGGCACGATGCCCGCATGAAGCAGTTGTTCGCCGACGTTACGGCAAATCCCATCGGCGAATACACTGTATTTGCGGCGGTGCAGAAATAGCGAAGTGAGCACTGAAACAGCGAGGAATGTCCGGACGAGGCAAATCGAAAGCCGCCGGTTTTGTTTCCTTCTCGATTCCGGGCTTCAGCCCAATGGCACTCACTTTGGCGGATTTGCCACAGTGTAGAACAGTTGTCTCAACTGTTCCCCCTGCGCCCGGATGAACAATTGAGGACAATTGTTCCACAAAGTGAGTGCCATTGGGCGCAAGCCCCGGAACGAACGCTTTCGACCGTCTGTATCGCTGCACATCGCAAGTCCTTGTAATCACAGGTCTTAGGACGCGGACGGCAATTCTGGCCGATATTGACCTGTTGCTGCGAACACCCGTATAGTTCGTCCTGCTGCCAACACCTCTTTTTTAACTTCCGCTCTCCTGTCTCAGATCCTCTCCCTCCGATTGCCGTACGCCGTGTCGGATTCTCCCGAACGGTCGTCGGTCCACTCTTCGAGCCTGCTCTACGTCACCGATGCAGGTCCGCTCCGCACGGCGATTGAATGACTCATCGTCCCGTTCTGTTCATCATCGCATCCCTGACTGCGGCGACCGTGTTGCTGACAACCGGTTCTGCTGCGCACGGCCAGAGTGCGTTGGGAGGACTGGTCTCGCCGGTAGAGTCGCTGTCGGAAGACATCCGGGCACCTGTGACGGTCGTGGGTGACTTCGAAGAAACGCTGCGTTCTGATTCCACCGAAGTCCATCTGATCATCAGTCGAGCGGAGATTCAGCAGGGAGGACTCACCGTTTCCGCTGCTAAGCTGGCAGTGTTTGTTTCGCCGTCGCAGTCGGGAACTGAAATCGCGGTCTACGCTGAAGACCTGACCATCAAGACGGCCGACGGACGAAAGCACGAAGCCTCGCGCGCGTTTCGGCTGCAGTCGCCGACGGTGCCGGAGTTTCGCATCGGCAGTTCGGCGGCGGCAGCGTCGAACGATCATCCGTTGCTCAGAAAAGCGGTGGCGAGACTGTTTCCCGCGGAAGCCGGTGAAATCAGCACGGTCAGTGTGCAGTTGGCTCAGGACACTTTCACGCCGCCTCTGCCCGTGCCGGCTCAGTTTGAACCGAATCGCGGATCGCGGCGAGTTCAGATTCGGCCCCGGTCGAACGGACGGCTGGGGTTCGAATCCGTGACGTCCCCGGACACGGTGCCCGAAGAACGAGTCAACGTCATCACTGGCGGAGTAAACGTACTGATCGAGGGCATCGAAGTCGATGTGCGGGGCCAGGAGATTTCTCCGGGTGTGATCGATCTTTCCGCCGATCGGGTTGTCATCTGGACGCAGGGCGGCGACGGCGATGCTCTGGAATCCGGAAGCCTTGTCGTGCAGACGGCCGACTCCCGCCTGCAGGTCTATATGGAAGGCAACATCGTCATCCGTCAGAACCAGAGCACGATCACCGCGAGTCACGCATTCTTTGATGCCAACAGTGACAGAGCGTTGCTCCTGAACGCTGAATTGAGGGCCTTCGTCCCGACCACCGGCGGCTATTTTCGAGTCCGCGCCGAGCGGATGCGTCAGCTGAGCCGGGACCGCTTTCATGCTCAGAATGCCTGGGCCACAACCAGTCCGTATGGCGAACCAGGTTACCGCCTGCAGGCCAGTGATATTTTTGTGGAACCGGGTCCGTCGCTGTTTATCGGCACCGATCCATTGACCGGTCAGCAGGTGATGGGACAGTCCACCTGGATCACAGGTCTGAACAATCAGTTCGTCGTCGGCGATACGCCGTTGATGTATTTGCCGAAGATCAGCGGACCGATGGAAGATCCCGGAATCCCGATTCGCAGGGCCACACTGACTCAGGACCGCATTTTCGGGCTGCAGGTCGAAACGGTCTGGGATCTGACTCGTCTGCTGGGAGATAAGAAGCAGGATCGCCTGCTGGGCCTTTCGAAGCAGAAGGGCCTGCAATGGGATCTGCTGGCGGATTACAAATCGAAACGCGGAGCCGGCATTGGAACACACGCAGAATTAATGGGTTTGAACGGGCTCGGGACCTGGCAGGGAAACGGTACGCTGTATTTCCAGAACGACAAGGGTCAGGACAATCTGGGACTGGATCGCCGGCGATTGAATCCTGAGAGTGACAACCGCGGAGAAGCGACCTGGCAGCATCGTCAGCAGCTTCCCGGCGATGCGCTGCTCTTCGGAGAAATCGGCTATCTCTCCGACCGCAACTATCTCGAACAGTACCACGAGAACCGTTTCGACACCGACAAAGACGTGGAGACCGTACTGGGCATTCGCCAGGACCGCGGAGCGTTCTCGGGATTGATCTGGGGACGAGCGGATCTCAATGGTTTCGAAGCCACCACGGACTGGCTGCCGCGAGCCGACGTCTACAGTTTTTCGAAGCCGCTGCTGAACGGTCTGCTCTACTGGAGCATGCACTCCAGCGCGGGTTACGCTGATATGCAGCGGATGCAGAATCCGACCGACCCCGGCGACCCCTACACACCGCTGGGACTGCCGTACATGACCGATGCGTCGGGAATGGTCGCCATGACTCGGCACGAACTGGATGCACCGTTCCGGCTCGGTCCGGTCAACTTTGAGCCGTTCGTCATGGGCGAAGCCGCTTACTGGGAAGAGGGCTTCACGTCGCAGGCGGTCGATCGTTACCTGGTGAACGCCGGCATCAGAGCCCGACTGACGGCGTCGAGAATCTATCCCTTCGTTCGCAGTGATGTCTTCAATCTGAACGGACTGGCTCACAAACACGACACGCTGCTGGAGTATTCGCTGACGAATTCCAGCCGCGGCATCAGCGACATCCCGCAGTACAACGAGATTGACGAGAACTCCCAGGAACGCTTCCGGACGCGTTACACAACGCAGATCTTCCCTGGTGTCATCCCTGCGGAGTTCAATCCCCGCAACTACGCGATCCGTGCCGGAGCGGGTCTCTGGGCCAGTGCGCCTTATCACGAACTGGCTGACGACTTCACTGCCCTGCGGATCGGATTCCGGGACCGGCTGCAGACGAAAGTCGGGCCGGCGCATGCTCCGCGGATCAGGGACTGGATGGTCTGGGAATACGGAGCGTCGTACTTTCCCAGGCCGGACCGTGACAATTTCGGGACGGACTTCGGACTGCTCTACAACCACTATCGCTGGAACATCAGCGACCGGACGAGCATTCTGACAGATGCTTCCCTGGATCTGTTCGATCGTGCTCAGAATGTGTGGAGTGTCGGAGTGCTCAGCCAGCGCAGCCTGCGCGGCAGTGTGTATCTCGGGTTCCGTGAAGTGACAGCGGAGAGGTATCTCGACAGCCAGACGGCGATCGGCAGTTACAGTTATCAGATGAGCCCTAAATGGATCTCCACCGCATCGGTTGCGTTTGATACAGCAGTCGGTGAGTCCCGTGGTTCGTCGCTGACGGTGTCCCGCATCGGCCTTGATTGGATTCTGCATTTCGGCCTGGGACTGGATTTCAGCAAAGACAACGTCGGCTTCGGCATATCGCTCGAACCCCGCTTTGGCCCGCCATCGCCGACAAATCTGAGTTACCTGATGGGGCTGCAGCGCTGATCTGACACAGTCCCGGCCCGGCGGCACCCCACACCGCGAAGGAGTTTCTTCAATGAATCATAAGGGAATGGATGCGTAGCCGGAGTCGTGAGACTTCGGAGTCACCGGGTCACCTCCGAATTCTCACGAATCCGGCTACAAGAATCCTGCACAGCGATCCGCGGCATCCCGACTCTGCTGTTCC
>JANNGQ010000886.1:0-2638 GCA_031403975.1 Planctomycetota bacterium | reverse complement strand
GCGACGTTGGATAAAATGCGGACGATTCAGGCCCGCTATTATGTACCTAATAATTCGGTTCCGGGAATGATCGGCTCGAAGTGCGCCGTGCTGGTCCCACTTGTAGCTGTGAGTACACTGCACAAAGCGAACACCCTTCTCGATGAATCGGCGAGCCATCAAACACTGCCGACCGAAGTTGCGCGTCTCCGGCCTGTCCAGACCGTAGGCCTTCTGCATTGATTCCGATTCGTCGCTGATGTCCTGAAGTTCAGGAGCGACCGTCTGCAGGCGATAGGCCAGCTCGTACGAGTTGATCCGTGCTTCAAGCACTGAATCGGGTCCGGCGGCGGCCAGATTGCGGCGATTCAGCATCTGGGCAAAATCGAGTTCCTGCCGCTGCAGTTCCCTTTCCAGACCGTCTGCATTTTCAATGAACGGGATCTTTGCCTGATCCGAAGAAATGCCGGCGTTGCCGATTGCCGTCCCCTGATGGTCAGCCGGAAGGAATGACGATCCCCAGGAGGTCGCTCCGCCATGAGTCAGCGTGGGACAGATCGTGATGAAACCGGGAAGGTTCTGGTTTTCAGTCCCCAGCCCATACGTAATCCAGGCGCCCATCGCCGGTCGCACAAAAGTATCGCTTCCCGTATGAAGTTCCAGCAGAGCCGCTCCATGCCGCGAATTGGAACCGTGCATTCCGTTGATGATACACAGGTCATCGACATGTGTCGCAACATGCGGGAACAGGTCACTGACCCAGGCTCCGCTTTCGCCATACTGTCGGAATTGCCACGGCGACTTGAGCAGGTTACCGGTCTGCGACGAGAAAACTCGTGGCTTGTTGAACGGAAGCGGCTTGCCGTGATCCTTTGTGAGCTGAGGCTTGTAGTCAAACGTGTCGACCTGGGACGGTCCACCATGCATGAACAGAAAAATGACCTGTTTCGCGCGGGCCGGAAAGTGCGTCGGCTTTGGTGCAAGCGGACCAGCCCTTACCTCGGCACGGGCTTCTGCCTGCATCTGAGCCGACAGCGCGAGCATCCCGAATCCGCACGCGGACGATCGCAGCATGTCTCGCCGACTTGTGCGGATGTCAGAGGGATTCATGATTCTGGTTTTTCGCTGGAGAAACTACGATTCACTTCATCCGACAACGATTGAGAATCTCTTGCCCGGCCGTCATCCGATCAGTACGGTAAAACATCCCAGGATGATGGTGCCTCCGTGAGCGGTCGAATCGCCCATTCTCGCTGCTGGCATGCCGCCAATCAGGACAGTCATGGACCCCGTTGTAATCACATCGGGGAAGCCGACGCACGTCGCCATGTCCCCGACTCTCGCCGCGGGCAAGCCGCCGATCAGGACTGTTGGGGCTCCCGGAGGCAGAATCGGACCGCCCACATGCGGCACACTGGGGGGGATAATCAACGGACAGACGTGCATGTCACTTACGCGAGCTGCTGGCTGTGGCATCGTACTCTGCCTGAATCAAGGAACCGTCAGTCTGACTCACAGTCGAGAAGTGTACTGTATCAGAGAACCTCAGAATCGTCCGCCACGATCATGGAAAGAATTCCGTGACTGAAATTCCAGGCCCTGACTGCGCGGTCCTGACTGAATCGTAGCCACGCTCGCCAGAGCGTGGGATTTCGGCGTTGCAATTGCCCACATTTCGTTGTAGCCGAAGTCGTGAGACTTCGGGCTGAATAACCAAGTCAGCCTCCGAATTCTCACGAATCCGGCTACAAGTCAATCAGAGCCGCGCGAAGTAGAAATCACGCCGGTCTGCCTGACGTGGTCCATCCGCACGAGCACGGATTTGCGGTGATTCCATGCAGACAGCTGGAAGTGTACGATGCTCGAAACCGGCAGGACGAGTTTGAGTGCAACCGTCATTCAGTAAGGGAAAGATCTTGTGGCCAAATTCAAGCAGGCTGATCGTCCGATCGGAGTTCTGACTCCGCTGGGAGCCGACAAACTGATGCTGACATCATTCACTGGCGAAGAACGGCTGTCCGGTTTGTTCAGCTTTACGCTGTCCATGCTGTCAGGTGAAGGCGGAATCAAACCACTCGATCTTGTCGGCAAGCGAGTCGACTTCCATGTTCGTTTTCCTGACGGCAAAGAACGATTCTTCAATGGCCTCGTGAATCGACTGTCCTATTCCGGACAGGATGATCGACAGCATCTGTATCAGGCTGAAGTCGTGCCGTGGCTTTGGCTGCTCACGCGAGGTTCTGACTGCCGGGTGCATGTCAGCGACAAATCAAAGAACGCTAAGGAGATCATCGACGGACTATTGAAGGATCTTGGTTTTTCGGACTACAAATGGGATCTGAAACGAGAGCCTGAAAAGCGACAGTATTGTGTGCAGTATCACGAGACGCATTTCGACTTCGTGTCCCGATTGCTCGAGGAAGAGGGCATCTATTACTACTTCTCGCATGCGAAGGGAAAGCACGAACTGGTGATGACAGATCATGTCAGTGGTGTCTATGACCTGGCGGACAATGAAGTCCGGCTGAAATCAACTTTGTCACAGCCGGAGATCACAGATAACCTGCATTCCTGGACTCACGAACATGCCTGGACATCTGGCAAATGGACGTACTCGGATTACAACTTCGAGACTCCCGCAACGTCACTGCTCGCTGAT
>JANNGQ010000885.1:0-3417 GCA_031403975.1 Planctomycetota bacterium | reverse complement strand
GGCGAAAACGCCACTGCATGCACACTCCCTCGACTGGAAGTGAACGTTTTCAGGGGCTCGCCGCTGACGGCGTCGTGGATAATGGCAACGGCCAGGTAGGTACGGTCGCTGCTGTTGTAGCCGCCCGAGCCCACGGCGATTTTTGAGCCGTCGGCACTGTAGGCCAGGCAGAGGAACTCCGTAGCCAGGATCTTGCGCGACCAAAGGCGCTGGTGGGTCGCGCCGGCAAACACGATCAGCTCTCCCTCCTGGTTATTGCCGTCCGGACTCCAATAGCCGGTACAGCAGGCGATGTGCTGACCGTCGGGACTGAAGGCCACCGCTTGAACACCTCCAATCAGCCCGTCTTCCGCGAACACCAACTGCCCGTCGGAAGCGCGGTGCACCGCCAGGCGGCCTTCTCCGGCCTGCATCGCCCACAAATACCGGCCTGATCCAGATGCCACCAGGTTTCCGTCGGGGCTAAACGCCACGGACCACACGCAGCGGCCATTGCCAGCGTCAGTCCAACGGTCAAGGCGGCACAGACGATCGACAAAGTGCCACTCCCAATGCCGCAGATGCGGCGGACATTTTTCAAGTCTGGATTGGGTATCCAGAATGCTGCCGCCGCGCCAGTCGCTCAAACCGCGGCCGATCAGATTTGCGTAGAGTTCCTGTTCCAGTTGGTTTGCTTTGCGGCTGGTTTCGCTGGCAGCCGATTCGGCAGCGGTTCTCGCGATCGCCTCCTCCTTCCGTGCGACCTGCTCCGACGCAGCAAGTTCCTCGGCGAGTTTGCGTTGTTGCTGTTCGGCATTCGTGGCATCCACTGCAGCGCGCCGCGAATGCTCCGCCCTGATCAGTCCCAGGCTGGTCCCGACGATGCCGGCCAGCAGGACGGTGAATGTCAAGGCGGCTGCGACGACCGGGCCGCGATGCCGGCGGACGAACTTGGCCATTCGATACCGGGCCGAGGGCGGGCTCGCGAGGACAGGTTCGTCGGCGAGATAGCGCAGCACATCGGCGGCAACACCATTTGCAGTCTCGTACCGGCGGGTGCGATCCTTTTCCAACATCTTCATCACGATCCAGTCCAACTCACCGCGAACCAGCCGGGCAAGCCGGGTGGGCTCCGTCCGTCGTTGAGCGGATATCGACGCGAGAGCATCGCCCGATTCGCTCAAGCGGGTGCTTGGCTTCTGGGGTTCCTCCTGCTTGATCAGGTGGATGATTTCGGCAAACGCCGCCGCCATCATCCGTTTCCGGGTGAGTGGGGTGCCGCCGGTCAGCAGCTCATACAAGAGGACACCCAACGAATAAATGTCGCTGCGCGTATCGACGCCCAGGGCGCTCATCTCGGCCTGTTCCGGGCTCATGTACTCCAGCGTGCCCACCATCGTGCCGTACTGTGTGAAGAGCGTTCGTTCAGTCAGCTTTTGCTCCGTCGCCTTGGCCACGCCGAAGTCAATCACCTTGGGCACTGGCTTGCCGTCGTACAGCGTCACCATCACGTTCGACGGTTTGATGTCGCGGTGGATGATTCCCTTTTGGTGCGCGTGCTGAATCGCGTGGCAGACCGGCACGAACAGTTCGAGTCGCTGGCGTGGTGTCAGGAGGTTGTCGTCGCAGTACCTGGTGATCGGCAATCCATGGACGAGCTCCATCACGAAGTACGGTCGCCCGGATTCGGTGGCGCCGGCATCGAGGACGCGGGCAATGTTGACATGGTCCATCATGGCCAGTGCCTGTCGCTCGGCTTCAAAGCGGGCGATAACCTGTCCACTGTCCATACCCGGCTTGATCAGCTTGAGGGCCACCGTTCGCTTCACGGGCCGAGTCTGTTCGGCCATGTAGACCACACCCATGCCGCCTTCGCCAATCTGCTGCAGCAGCTTGTACGGGCCAATCTGCGTTCCCGGGCGTTCAGGCGACGATTTACCGGCGGTCGAGTTCTCAGCGACGGCGGGCAATTCCAGGAATGTTCGCTCCTGATCATGGATTTCCAGCAGCGCGACGACACGGGCGAAGAGTTCGGCGTCTTCTCCGCAAACCTGTCTCAGATATTCTGCACGTGATCCGCTCGCGTCGATGCAGCGCGCAATATTAAAGATCGCCTTTTCATCCATTGTCTGTCGGGGCATAGTGATCACTCTCCAAACCGCTGCGTCTGCTCGCCACACTCCAGTGCGCAAACGGCGATCGTTTCCCCTGGCGAACTTTCTGGATTTCCGGTTATTCCTGTCAAAATCCGTGATTGACGGAATTGATCATTTGGAGCTGTAACCACGATTTGGCGTAAACCCAGTCATTCTCGCCGGTCGCGAGTGAGACGCCGAGAGCCTGTGAGGCTTGCGGCATCGTCAGCCCTGCAAAGAATCGCAGTTTCACGAGGGCCGCTGCTCGAGGATCGTGTTTGGCGAGTTGGTCCAGGGCCTCATCCAGCGCAAGCAAGTCCAGCTGTGGTCCCTGAATTTCCAGCTCCACCTCCGATAAATCCATCCGCTGCAATTGTCCGCCCGCTTTTTGACTGGCCTTGCGTCGAGCCTGCCCGATCAGGATCCGACGCATCGCTTCTGCAGCGGCACCAAAGAAATGGCCTCGACTATTCCAGCTCCGACCGTCCGGAGCCTGCACCAGCTGTAAATAGGCCTCATGCACCAGCGCTGTGGCCTGAAGCGTCTGACCGGGTTTCTCTTGCGCCAGCCGGGCCGCCGCCAGTTTGCGTAATTCGTCGTACACCAGCGGCAACAATTGCTCGGCCGCCGACGGATCACCCGATTCGATCTGCGACAGAATTTGAGTGACATCGGCCATGGACTGTGGCTCCGGGACCAACAAGACCGTTGACCAACATACTAAACGTGTGAACAACTACCAATCCGCTTGTAAGTATCCATCCAGTTCAGGTCATCAAGAACTTCATCGCCCCAGAACAACTGGATGGCGATGACGACAGGAATTGTGGCGGACATCGTATCGAAGCCAGCTTCGAACATGCAGGAACCTCACAATCGCTGGCTCCTGGGAGTTTCCGAAGGACTGAGCTACCGGACGGCGGTTCTCACCAATCCCACGAAGACACCGCGAATGTCAACCCGCGATGCCGGATACTCCATCGCTTTCATCTGATCATTTGCTGGAATCAAGGTGACCGTGCACTTCACCTTCCTGTAGCGTTTGAGTGTGGCCTCAGCACCATCAACCACTGCAACGGCAATGTCTCCATTCTTCGCGACATTCGTATGCCGCACAATCGCCAGGTCTCCATCGTTAATTCCATCCAGAATCATGGAGTTGCCTCGGACGCGCAGCAGAAAATGATCATGCGGATCGAAAATTCTGGTCAGGTCAAACGTCTCGACATCTTCGATGGCTTCGATCGGCAGACCCGCAGCGATGTTGCCCAGCACTCGAAATGGTATTGCCTGATGTCCGGCC
>JANNGQ010000884.1:0-11195 GCA_031403975.1 Planctomycetota bacterium | reverse complement strand
CTGCGGCTCATGCGACGGTTCGGGTTCGAAATGAAACGGCTTGCGATCATGCTGACACTCGGTCTGAAAGACCCGGGAACCATCGATCTGCAAGCCGCCCCTCATCCGGCCTTCGGCCACCTTCTCCCCCTGGGAAGGGGGAGAAGGGAATCTGAATAGGCGAGATTGGGCTGACTTGTGAACGTCTGGCTCAGTTTGGAAGCACACAGCTGCGGCCGATGGTTCACGTCGTCCTGGAATCGACGACCAACTGCTGGGCGGCGGTGGAGATCCTGCTGTTCGATCAGCGTCTGGCTGAGCTTGGGGACTGTCGCCTTTATGGTGCGGCAGGCTTCCAGCCTGCCTGGTCGAACCAAAAACATATGCGTTTTTTCAAGTCCGGGCAGGCTGGAAGCCTGCCCCACAAGGATCGCGACAGATCCGACAGTCCCCTCGGTGGAAGGACGAACGGGTGAAACTCCGAATGACGATCCCCGGCATCAGCATCGTGGTGGCACAGGCACTGGTGGCTGTGCTTGGAGACATCAACGGAGCTGTCGAACTAACGATCCGTTCGCACACGCCTGTGCATCAGGCGCTGAATGCACAGCCGGGAAAAGACCCATGCCAGCGCCACACATTCTTTCAAGTTGATCTTGGTGACACCATAACGGCGGTCTTCAAAGATGATGGGGACTTCAATCATCCGGCAGCCGATCATCCGACAGCGGTAGAGGACTTCTTCCTGAAACGCATAACCCGAAGCAATCGTCAGATCCCAGTCGATTTCAGCCAGCCTGGAAACTCGATAGCAACGGTAACTTCCGCTGCTGTCGGCCGTGGTAAGGCCAAGCAGCACACGGGCCACGACGTTGACGAGCCGACTCATGATCTTTCTGCCGCGAGTCCATCCCGCGACCCCGCCTCCGGAAACGTAGCGTGAAGCGATCGCCACGTCGCACTCGTCCATGCGGGCCAGCAGCTCGGGCACGTACTTCGGACTGTGGCTGAAGTCGGCATCGAGGTTGATCAACAGTTCAAATCGATGTTCGATCGCATACCGAAAACCGGCGAGCGTTGCCGTTCCGAGACCCTGCTTGCCTGCGCGATGAATCGTCCGGATTCGTGAATCCGCTGCGGCCAGCTGATCGGCCAGCTGTCCGGTCCCGTCCGGAGAATTGTCGTCGATGACCAGCACAGTCGCGTCCGGCGCAAAGGAATGTAACTCGGCAATCAGCCCCTGCAGATTGCCGAGTTCATTGTACGTGCACAAAGTGATCAGGGTCGTTGACATCAGCCGGCATCCCGTCCCTGTGTTGTCGCGATGAGCCCGGCGCCGGTGTCGTCATCCGGAGCGCGGGCTAGCGGCTGCGGAAGATGTCCGGATTCCGTGAGTCGCCGTTCCAGTGTCAGAGGAGGCAGCTGCAACTGGGCGGTCAGTTGCCGTACGTCCGTCAGTGCTCCCTGCGCAGCCCTGCCGGAACCTGTCCGGTCCACCGGTCGCACACTGCGGATCAGCAGATTCTTCGGCGTGTGTTCGGTGTCGATGAATTCCATCAGCTGCGTGTGGTAGCCGACTGCCGTCAGCAACGAAGCCCGGATCGTATCCGTTGCCAACGACGCAAAACGCTCTTTTGAAACTCCAAAGGATGTGAGCGGACGCAGAACTCCGGCATCGAGATGACTGTTAAGTTCATGCTGACAGCACGGCACTGCGAGGATCACGGGACACCGCCAGCGTACGGCCTGAGCCAGTGCTTCGTCGGTGGCTGTGTCGCACGCATGCAGCGAAATCACCATATCAACGGCCGCTGCGGATTCATATCCGGCAATGTCTCCCACCCGGAATTCGAGATTCGTCATTCCAAGTGCGGCAGTGATTCCGATACAGGATTCGACAACGTCTGCACGGCGGTCAAGTCCGATGATCCGGCAGTCCCGTTTCAGCAGCGTCGTCAGCAGATAGTGAGTTGCAAACGTCAGGTAACTTTTTCCGCATCCGAAATCGACAATCTGCAGCGGGCGATCCGTCGGCAGATAGTCAACGACGTCGCGAATGAACTCCAGGAAGCGATTGATCTGCCTGAACTTGTTCGAATGACTGGTCCGCACGTTTCCGTTGCTGGTCATGATGCCTGTCTGGATCAGAAACGGGCAGGGAACACCTTCCGGAATCAGGTAGTTTCGCGGGCGGTCATGAGGCTCGGCAACCGATTTCGGTCCTGTCGACAGAACTGAATCTGCCGGTGTCGCTTCCTTTCGGATGAAGCACTTGCCTTTGCGTGAGTAGCGCGCCTCAAACGATGCGCTGGTCGTCGCACATCGAACGTTTCGAAAGACGCTGGCAGCCAGCCGGACGAGTTCGACGGCGCTGTCCGCGGCGTCCAGGTTTCGGTGAAACTGCTGAGTCGCCGAATGAGATGTGAACTGCAACAATCTCTGCCCACGGACTTCGACAGGCCGCACATCGACTCGCATGAACTGCCGCTCTGCCGTGCGTGGGCTGCTGAACACGGATTTCAGCAGCGTCCCGTCAAGAGCGGCCTCGGTGAGCAACCGGCAGAGTTCGTCCGAGTGGTCTTGCATCATTCTCAGCAGAACAGAACTTCGGTAACATGATCGGCATCGACGACAGCGACAATCGCTGGCAGGAATGTGCGGGACGACCTCGATGACGGCCCTCCGCGGGATTAGAGCCAAATGGTGCTGAACAAGAAACAGCAGAAGCAGATTGAGGCCGCGAAGAACAAGATTCAGCGGCTGCGGCAATTGCTTTCGGCGGCAAGAACTCAGCCGGATGATCCCCTCGAAGCTCCGCGACTCGAAATGCAGATCGCGGCGCTGAATGCCGAGATGGACAAGATTCGCAAAGAGTAATCGTGGCAATGTGCATCGGATTACTGGAAGAATCCTGTGCCCGTTCGATAACATCCCGCCGTTGACGGCTTACCCTTGTTTGCAGACGGTGAGATTTCATGGACGCATTGTTTGATCTGTGCAGCAGTCTGGTGGACGTGTTCCAGTCACTGCTGCAGGTCGTGGTGAACCTGGTTCGAGTCCTCCTGCCGTGGCTTCCGTTACTGGCCTGGGTAGGTTTCTGGTCATTTGCGGTGAATTGGGGAAAGGCGTTTCCGATTCTTCGTCGCGGTGGCCTGGTCGGTGTGCTGCTGCTGCTGTTCGTGGCCGTCCTCGTTTGGGGAGCGGCTTTACCGCCCGTCGACGGACAGCACATGATGTTCGGCCTGACTCTGAGCAATTATGCGGGCAAGTTCGTATACGTCACAATGCTGGCCTGTATCGCTCTGCTGTGCGGCTCGGCTCAGTTGTCCGGAGCGTTTGGCCGATTCTGCGAATTCTCTGACGAGGCGAATGATGAGAACGGACATGGTCATGACGCCAGCGACAGCCATCCTGCAGATGGCCATGTTGGAGACAGTCACGCTCACACCCACTGACATTATTTCCCCGCTGATGTTTTCTCCCCGCTGAGTTTGCGAGTCGATCCGCATCTGACTATCCGCCCGCCATCCACACAAGGATTCCGCCATGAGGCCGCTGCTGCTGCTGACAGTCCTGCTGAGTTCGTCCGTCGCAGTCTCCGGTGACTGGCCCGGCTGGCGCGGTCCGCACGGGAACGGATCGGCCGATGGAACGGGATATCCGGTGGAATGGAGTGCAGACCGGAATCTGCTTTGGAAACATGAACTCGGCGGACGCGGAGCTTCCTCTCCGGTCGTTGCCGGTGCTCAGATCTTTGTCACGACGACAGTCGACGGCCAGAACACGATCGTCTGTATCGGGATGGACGGCCAGCGGCAATGGACAAAGACTCTGGGAACTGCTGTCGACGGCAAACCCGGCAAAGACGGCACTGGAGCGAATCCGTCGGCCGCGACCGATGGCGAATCGGTCTTTGCGTATTTCAAGAGCGGCGACCTCGGCTGCTACTCGCTCGACGGCGAGCTTCGGTGGCAGCACAATCTGCAGGACAGATTCGGCGAAGATACACTGTGGTGGGATCTCGGCACGTCACCCGTGCTGACGAAGGATTCCGTCGTTGTGGCCTGCATGCATTCCGGGCCGTCCTATGTGGCTGCATTTGCGAAGCGCGACGGGACGCTCATGTGGAAAAAGGACCGCGACCTGGGTGCGCCGGAAGAGGCGGCTCAGAGTTATGCCACGCCCGTCGTTGTGCAGGACGCCGGTCGCGAAGTCGTCGTTGTGCTCGGTGCCGATCATGTAACGACTCATGATGCCGCAACAGGAACAGAAATCTGGCGGCTCGGCGGACTGAATCCGACGAACCACAGATATTTCCGCTCAATTGCGTCTGCCGCCGTGGCCGAAGGCATCGTAATTGCTCCCTATGCGCGAGGCGAATCACTGACGGCGATCCGCATGGGCGGGGAAGGTGACGTGACAGGCACTCATATCCTGTGGGCGAAACAGGCCACGTCGGCCGATGTTCCGACACCCGCCATCGCGAACGGACGAGTCTTCAACTGCCGCGACGTGGGAGACCTGCGCGGCACGATCGACTGTCTTGACCTGCTGACAGGCAAGACACTGTGGTCCGGGCAATTGCCAAAGAATCGCCACACATTCCGCTCATCGCCAATCGTGGCGGACGGCCGACTGTATGTCACTCGCCAGGATGGAACGATCTTTGTACTGGACGCCACAGGCCATGAATTCAAGATCCTTGCAGAGAATTCCATCGCCGACGAACACACGGTGGCCACGCCCGTGTTTGTCGACGGCAGAATCCTCTTGCGCAGCGACACCCGGTTGTACGTCGTTGGCAGCCTCGCAAAGTGAATCCACCGGCCGCCGGCTGTCGAAGTCGCGGGACCTGTTGAAACTGCCGTCCGGCAGACAGGATGTACAAGAGCGGCGCATCACGAATTCCGCAACTGCATCCCGTCGACGTCAGGCCTGTCAGCTCGCCTTACTTCGTTCCTCCCGGCACGGTACTTTTATAGGCTCCTCCGCTCTTCTTCATGCTTTCTTCCATGCTCTTCTTGATCTGTTCATCGGAGGCAACAGGCGGCCCTCCGCCTTCCGCTGGAATTTCCTCGCTGGCACCACCACAACCGGCTGCCGCGATGGTGAACGTGAACAGCAACACGGGCATCAACAATCGCTTCATTTCTGTCGTCCTTTGCGTAAGACATCGTGTAAGTGTTGCTGCGCGACTCATTCAGACTGGTCGCCGCCGACAACAGAACTCTTCAGCGGGGCGAGTATACCTTGCCTGTCTGCAAGGGCAATCGATCGATGGCATCCTGCCAGCACTTCGCTTCCCGTTCGCGGCGAAGTGACAGGTAGAACCTGACCATCTGCTGCAATGCCTCGGGGTTCGTCAGATCCGCCATCGCCAGGCGAAGCTTTTGATGCACCTCCGTCTCCATCAGCAACTCGATCCGTCTCGCCTCATCGCGGACGGCATCCGCGCCAGTCCGGTCGCCGAGGCGAGCCAGGCACTGCGCTTTGCGGTGCATGATCGACCATTCTGCGGGGCCGGGCCAGACCGACAGAGCAGAGTCATAGGCTTTGACAGCAGAAGTGTCGTCGCGGTCAACGACGTCAAAAACCAGTCCCGCAGTATGCCAGTAAATGAATCCTCCGGCGGACTGCGGCCAGGTTTCAAAATACTTCCGGACCTCGTCAGTCCGACCGAGATCAATCAGGACGGTGACAAGTGCGGACAGGTACTGCGGATCACACAACGCTTCGTTCGATTCAGAGATTTCCAACAGCAATCTCAGCGCTTCCTCGTGTTCACGCAGATGCATCAACAGTCTTGCTTTGGCCGTCACGACCATTGCTGCCTGCGGTTCGTTCGCGAGGAATGCATTCAGCCGCTCCATGCTGATGTCGTCTCCCGGCAACTTGCCTGCCGGCAGAAAACCCATTCGGCGATCCAGTTCCGAATTGGCCGTCCCGGGGCTGAACTGGCTCAAATACCAGTCTCGCAACCGCTCCGACTTCAATTCCTCCGGTGACAGTTCATAGGTTTTCCAGAAATGCTCTTCGCTGTAATGAAACCGCTCGGTCATATCCAGCAGTTTCCACAACAGATAATGTGTGTCCGCCAGCTCAGAGTTCAGTTCGACGGATCGAGTCAGTAGTTTCTCTGCGCGATCCGGCTGATGCAGAATCAACAGAGCCAGACGCCCTTCCCGCATTCGGGCTTCGGCACCAAACGGTGAAGTATCAGGAATGTCGTTCAGCCGTCCGTTGACCAGTCTGGCCGCCTCCTGAGGATCCCTGCGGTCGCTGGTGATCACTGCCTCGGCCCACAGAAGTATGGCCTCAGGATCGCGAGGGTACAGCCACAGATATTTGTCAAACTCCCGTTCGGCTTCTGGCTCGCGGCGTTGTCGCAGCAGTGTCTTTCCTCGCGAAAGTGCTTCGCCAGCCCTGGAGAACTGCAGCGCTGCCCAGACGACCAGTCCCAGCAGACCCGCAATGACGAGGAGGAAGATCGGGAGTCTCCATGGCGACGACTGGGTCGGCCGCGGTTCAATGGCGACCTGAGGAGACTGGCTCATCTGACAGTCTCCTCCGGCTGACCCCCTTCGACGATGCGCCAATACTGGTTTTTCGATACACCTTCAAAGTGATCATTCCGACCAGATGGCCAAAGAATGTCGATACTGACGGTGCCAGCCGTGCGGCTGACAGCGAACAGCAGTCGTTCATCATGTGTGGACAGATAACTGCCGCCTGTTCCGAGGACCTGCATCGATTCCCCTTCATCGTCCGTCACAGTGATGCGGGCACACAATGGAGGCACGCGGTCGGTGCGTTCGAGTGAGATGCCGATGAAACCACGGCCCGTCTGCGTGTCATTTCGAAGTACGGCAACCGGACGGTCCAGATGCGTTACAGCCAGATCGGTATCACCGTCGTTGTCGAAATCTGCCGTCGCGGCCCCGCGCCCGATCCAGATATCTTCGAAATACGGACCAGCGAAACCGGAAACGTCCGAAAACCCTCCCTTGCCGTTGTTCAGCAGCAGCTGAGGAGGCATCGCGTTCGGATCGACAGCCGGTCCCAGGACATGTCCATTGGCGACGAACAGGTCAGGAAACCGATCCCCGTTGAAGTCCAGCGGTACGGTCCCGAAACCCAGAAACGGAAGACTCGTGGCCGCAACACCGGTGCGCCAGCTGTCATCTTCGAACAGCATGCCGCCCAGATTGTGATACAGCGTATTCTTCATCTTGTAATAGTGCGTCAGATAGATATCGACACGTCCGTCTCCGTCAAAGTCGCTGCACGCGATCCCCATGCTGGCTTCGTTCATTCCTTCACCACTGACAGCGCATCCGGCACGTGGTGCAATGTCCGCGAACAGTCGGGCAGGAGCATCCTTTCCGGCAGCATCAGCAACGGCCTGTGTGAACAGGAAGTTGGCCTCCATATCATTGGCCACATAAATGTCCGGACGAAAATCGTTGTCGAAATCGGTGACAGAGACTGCCAGTCCCTTACCGGCAGATGTGTTGAATCCGAGTTCGCGCGCGGATTCCCGAAACGTGCCGTCTCCATTGCTGATGTAAACCAGATCCGGCACGCCGTCGTATCGTCCGGGGCCGCAGTAACCACTGCTCTCTCCGTACTGGCAGAGTTGATTGTTCTGCAGCGTCACATCCATGTAGTTTGCCGCATACAGATCGAGATTTCCGTCGGCGTTGAGATCGACCCAGACGCCGCTCGTCCCCCAGCGATCATCGCCGACTTCGGCGACAGCCGTGATGTCGCTGAATGATCCATCACCGTTATTCAGCAAGAGGACGTTCGGTCCATAATTGGTGAGGTAAAGGTCCTCAAAGCCATCGCCGTTGAAATCGCCTCCGACGCACCCCTGCCCGTAGCCGGTATCGTCGGATCGTGACACCTCCGAGACATCACGGAACTGACGTCCTCGCTGGCTTCGAAAAAGCTTGTTCCCGTGTTCCTGCCTGTTCAAGTCTGCCGGATCGAGCACTGCTCCGTTCATCAGGTAAAGGTCCAGCCAGCCGTCGCGATCGAAGTCGCCCCACCCTGCTCCGCCACCCATGACTTCAGGCAGAAAAAATCGTCCTGGAACCCGATCTGAGTAAAACGTAAACTCAATCCCCAATGCGGTTGACGCGTTGACAAAGACAGGCCGCGGAACCGGTTCGAGAGGGACATGCGGCGGCTTCAGCGATTCACGGTTTCCAATCGTGACAGGGAGTTGTTTTGACGTCGTTGCATCATTACTCGCTGGTGCCACGACCACCGGATCGTGCCCGCAGCCGAACACAGCCAGCACAATCAACGTACCAACCGGAGTCAACTTCATGAACCGGGAGCGTTGTGGTTGCAATCGTTGCATGATTGACGCTCGGTCGTATCGGAATTCGTGCGAGTGCAGATACCGGGAATAGATGTCGTTCGGGTTCGCCGAAACAAAAAGGGCCGGACTGCTGATGAGTGGCAGGCCGGCCCGTACTTGAAATCACTGAAACGACATTCGATATTCAGAAATCGCCAATCACGTCGCCATCTTTTCGATTGCCAAGCTTGACCCACGTGTCATTGTCGATTCTGTCGCTGACGAATCGGACAGAACCATCCGCCAAGGCAACCTGCACACCACCTGTGTGATAACTTGAGGCAGACATCAGAGTACTCCCGAACCAGTCACCCTGCTGGCCGTGGCAGGCCGTTTCATTCGGATTCATGTTATGGGCATAGGCGGAACCCGCACCGATAAATGACCATGACCAGCCTGCACCTCGCATCACGTGTCGCCCACCTCCGTTGTCGGACGATCCCGTTGTTGCCAGACATGCGTTGCGCAAATCTTTGTGGGTTCCTGAATCAGGCACCCATGTCTTGATCTGCATTCCGCGAGGACCGTAGGGCTGAGGGACAAACATCGTTTTGCCGAACTCTGCGTAGGCCGCCGTGTTGCTGGTACCGTCCGGAATCACGCCAAACGTCACCGGTCGATTGTTGTGGCCGCCTCCCTGGTGTGAAACATACGACGCGATTCCATTGTGCTGACCTTCCCAGCCGTTGGTTGCTGTCGTGCCTGTGCCGGCATAGCGCATCACTCCGTTATTGATGGCATAGGAAAAATTGCCGTCCACTCCATTCTGGTTTGGCTGATCTGACGGGCAATTGAATATCGGCAACCGACCGCTCAGCTTGACGTTCTCGCCTCGCCACCAATGCGTATACGGCGTCTGCTGGTAATTCAGCGACGAAAATTCATTAGCACGTTCGATATTTGGCAGCATAAACACTTTGTCAGACCACGCCTGATGAACGTCATCACCACCCGAAGGATTTCTGCCCCAACCGATGCTCGGCGGAAACTGGTTGTAGATATCGTGGTAGTTGTGCATTGCCAACCCGATCTGCTTCAGGTTGTTCTTGCACTGAGTTCTGCGTGCCGCCTCGCGAGCCTGTTGTACGGCTGGCAGCAGCAGAGCAATCAGAATTGCGATAATTGCAATGACTACCAGCAGTTCGATCAACGTGAACGCACGCCTGGTCCATCGTCCCCTTGACATATCACGGTCCTTTCAGTGTAAAACGCCGATAACAACGAAACAAATGCCTGTGAATTGATTCTGTCTTCCTGATCGATGGCGACCCCGATCGGAATGCCGTCAAATTCCGGAAAACATTCAAAAATCTTTCGAACAACTGCGATTCCTCAACTCAACGTGTACGTTCGTATCAACTATCGGCTGTTCAGTCAAGGATTCAATTGGCCGAAAACAGTGTTCGTCGCACATATCGCCTGACAGTGACTCCGAAAAAAGAAGCGAACCGAAACAACGAGTCACCGGGGTTGTTTCTCAGGCACATCCGACGCTTGAGGCTGCGGCACATTCTCGTCAGGCGGTGGTGGCTGGACTGGGTTTTCCTTTGATGCGTCAGCGGGCGGTGAGGGTGCCGCCAGCGTCCCTTCCAGCACAAAATCGCGATGATTTTCTGCCGCGTTCTCGGAAACGTTAATGATCAACGGCGTCGTCGACATGCTGCCGTAGATCGAGGGAATCAGGGCTCGCGGCGGCATCGTCAGTGTATTACTGGAAATGACAACTTTGTGTCGCCCCACGTAGGCTCCAGGTTCACCGTTCGTCTCCAGCGTAAATCGTCCTTCCGCGTCGAATGCCCCGACCGCGCTGTCGAGTTGATCATCTAGACGCATCGTGGCCAGACCACCGCGGTTGACCGGCTTTCCGTCAAACATGACACTGCCCGAAAACGGAACCAAAACCTTGGGCTTCTGCATGAGCGTCCAGACACCGTAGGCAGTTGCGGAAACGACCCCGACAATCAGAACTAACGACATCACGCGCACGATACTGAATCCACGATTCTCAAGGCCGGCGTTTGACGGTATCGCAGGGATATTTTCACCCGGGCCTGGAGGAAGTCCTGAATTCGCGGACTTCGAGGAAGTCGGTTTTTCCACAGCAACACCTCGTTCGGATCGGCAGGATTTCGAATCTGTCAGTGGTCAGTGGTGCGGATCAATCGCACGGGCAACTCCGGAGAGACTGCCTGAAGGATAATGTACTCATTGCCGACGATCAATTCGCCAGTGACCGAGTTCGTTCCATCGGGCCAGCGGATCTTCAGACGGACAGAGTCCAGGTTATCCAGTCCGAAGACAACGCGCCGATCTGACGCGGAGGCGTAACTTCCGCCGCCGAATACGGCTTGACACATCGGCGGATCCACCGCTGCCACTTCAATCACACTGCCAACGGCATCGCGATGGCACGAGATACCAATTAACCGGATCTGCAGGCTGCATCCGCGGACTGACGAGTTTCGGTCATTCCGCAGAATGCCGGGGCGATCATCCAGATGTGAAACGACGACGTCGCAGTCTCCGTCGTTGTCCAGATCGGCAGTCAGCAGTCCGCGACCATTGTGCAGATCCTGAAAGTAATCTCCACCCTTCGTTGTGGCGAGTGTGAAACGGCCTCCATGATTCTTCCAAAGTCCCGGCGGCTGAAGGTATTCGCCCTCTTTTCCCAGCTCCGCAAGATTGTTGTCAGTGTGACCATTTGTGACGATCAGGTCCGGCCAGCCATCGAGATCAAAATCAGCGAAAGCCGTGCCCCAGCCGACGAACGGCAGGCTGCCCTCCGGAACTCGGGTTGTCCCGGTCTCTATAAATGTTCCTCCACCAAGATTCTCGTACAGCGCGTTTG
>JANNGQ010000883.1:0-5210 GCA_031403975.1 Planctomycetota bacterium | reverse complement strand
GTGCTGCTTCAGTACTTCCTTTTGCTCGCCCGACAGACCCAATGACGCCTGCGTTTCGAACAGCGTCTGCACACGTTCAAACAGCCGGCCATCAAGCAGAATGTTGTCAGAATGCGCGGCCTGGAGCGGAGCGAGTTCCGTCTGAATATTCTGCAGGTTCTCGTTTGTATGAGCCGAAGTCATGTTGGAAAACACGTTGCGGACGCGGGTCAGCAGAGCTCCGGATTTCTCGATTGCCTCGATCGTGTTCGCAAACGTCGGCCGTTCTGCCTGACTGGCGATGACGGCCGTCTCTTCCAGCTGCCGCTTCATGCCGATCAGAAATGCCGACTGATAGTGTTCCGGTCTGAACGCATCAAACGCGGGTGTGTGAAACGGAAGTGTGCTCGGTGCGGCAAACGGATTTCCCGCTAGTTCGGTTTCAAGAGCGGCGACAGCAGTCACGGAAGCATCTCTGTCAGAGGTGGAAGCGGAGGCAGTCTCATCGGCGAACGATATGCCGGGCCAAGTCAGGCCGGCGACACTCACCATCAGAGCAGCCAAAAGTGCCTCACGGCAGAAACACAGAAACGGACGTCTCATGGCGGAAATCCCTCGGATGTTCTCATGCGTACAGAGATCCAAAACCGGAACGGGCGCGAACTCGGATTGTATCGCCGACAGACACGGTTGTCGCCCGAAGTCACTTTTCTGTACGAGTTGCGCTTACCGCCTGAACAGCGCCTGACTCTGCCGGTCTGTCCGCGTGAAAGCAGGCTGGGCAATGAAACATGGGGGAATGGGTTTGTAGCCGGAGTCGTGAGACTTCGGAGTCAGCGGGTTACCCCCGAATTCTCACGAATCCGGCTACAACCTGCCATTCCTGTCGGGACTCGAACGGCGCAATTTCAAACCGGGCGCCTTACTGCCCGAAGCCCAGTTTTCCCAGCCAGCGGCGAGAGCTGGTGCCGCGACCATTCTGGCCGGACTGAGGGGCGATGGTGCCATCCGCGTTGAGCTGCAGTCCGAGTTGGCGGGCGTTGTGCTCGATTGTCTGGCGGGAATGTTCCAGCTGATTGACCTGACGAGCAATGCGGGCTCGTTCCAGGGACAGCTCAAGCTCGCCCATTCGTGCGAGATCATCCATCTGCTTCAGCGTATGCCGCACCTGCGCGGCGAGTTCCTCCGGAACATCGTCGACGAGTTGTCGCAGCTGTTCGGCAGATAACTGTTGAGTTGCGGTCTCCTGTTGCCGACGGATTCGCGCAATCAGGGTGGTAATGAATTCCTCCCGCTCACGAAACGCATCCTGCAATTGAAGTTCTGACAGCGTGGAGATATCGACCGTTGCAGGAACTTCCAGTGAAGGGTCCTGTTCCGGCAGCTGGAAATGCCGATCGCAGGAAAGCTGAGTCACTTTCGGCAGTATACTTTTCTCCGGTTCAGGCGAAACAGGGGAAACCGATGCTTCTGACAGCTCGTCGCCGCACATCATTTCACTTCGGATTTCGGCCCATGAACGTATGAGTCCGGTCACCGGCGTCTGAACGGCCCTTGCGGATTGTGTGCCGCTGCAAGGACTCACAACAGCCTTGTTCAGTGAGGTCGCAGTGTGATCGGCAACTTTGACTTCACCGAAGATCGCCTCGATCCGCGTGAGCAGTCGCTGCTCAACTCCGCAGAACGCTCGTTCCATAGTTTCCGGCGACACATCACGAGACGCAGATGACTGGAATACAGCTTCTGCGAGGGTTCGCAGAACATCGCTCTGAGCTGCCGCTGCGGCCGCCTGAGAGGCATGGAGTTCGGCGACGGAACTGCGAAACTCCTGACGCAGCGATTCCGCGAACCGGAACAGCTCCTCGCTGAGAGAAACCACCGCCTCGTCGGCGTCGGTGCAGCCGCGTTCGGCTTCGTACGCGGCAAACATTTCGTCGAAGCCGATGTCCGACTGCGGGCGTTCAAGGACAGAAACCGGGGTCTCGGAAGATTGCCGCATTTCTGCTTCGACAATTCCTGTCGGCTCGGCGAAAACACTACCGAAATATGAACTCTTGACGGACGGCTTTTTCGTGGGCATGGATTTATCAGACCGGCGCAGCATTGCATTCTCTTGCTGTTGAATTTTTGATATGCCGCCGAAAGGTAGCTCGCCGCCGCTGGCAGCGGTCGGCAGGCGACGGGACCGGCGGAGTTTCCCGCTGGCGGTTTTTCGGACTCTTCCGATCCTGTCGGTTGCAGCAGTCGACTTGTCTTCGTGTAATGGTCCGGAGCGGAACGTGTGGCTGCTCACTGAGAACAGCATCGGCAAGTTCTGCATTTTCCCGAATTTCAAATTACGGCGCGCAGCGTTGTGCCGCCAGGTTTCCGCAGGCCTCCATGGCTCGACTCATTCTGAAATCCGCTGTCTTTGCAGAAGGCCACGTCGTTCTGTCAGGCGGAGATCTGCCCGTCACGCTGGGACGCAGCCATCGGGCCGACATCACGATCAACGACGTGTTGCTCAGCCGGATTCACTCAGAGATCCGCCTCAGCAGCAGCGGAGGATTTGAACTGGTCGACCGGGACTCGACAAATCTGACGATAGTCAACGAACGCGACATTGAGAGCGTCATCCTGAAGACCGGAGATCTGATCCTTCTCGGCGAAACTGAATTGACCGTTGAAATCGATACTCCGGATTCCGAGCTTCAGGAAAAGACCACTCGTGAGATTACGGCGGTACAAAACACACGAAAAACCAGGTCCGGATCGTGACTCGAAAATGGCTGTTTCATCCGCACGACGAATTCATGATCCGAAGACTTTGCGGTCAGCTCGGGATTTCACCGTTGCTGGCTCAGGTATTGCTCGCACGAGGATTCGCGAATGCCGAGACAGCCCGCGCGTTTCTGGATGCGAAACTGTCGGACCTGTATGATCCGTCCTTGCTGCCGGGCATAGATGCCGCTGCAGAACTTATTGTCGCCGCGATGCATGACCAGCGGCGAATCACGATCTACGGCGACTATGACGTCGACGGTGTCACCGGGACCAGCATTCTCTGGCATTGTCTGCAGCTGAACGGTGCGACCGTTGACTACTACATCCCCTGCCGTATGGCAGAGGGCTACGGCCTGAACAGCGCCGCTCTGCAGCAGCTATATGAAGCGGATCCGGAGCGGCTGGTGGTTTCAGTCGACTGCGGCATCGCCAGCGTTGCAGAAGCTGCAATGGCGAAATCTATCGGACTGGATCTGATCATCACCGACCATCATGACTTCGGTGACTTGCTGCCAGACGCGCTGGTGCTCGTGCATCCCCGACTGCCTGGTTCCGACTATCCGTTCGGAGAACTCTGCGGAGCTGGCGTCGCGTTCAAACTGGCGTGGGCCGTGTGTCAGCGTCTGGGTGAAAGCAGGAAAGCATCGCCCCGGATGAAGGAGTTTCTCAAACAGGCGGTCGGATTGGCGGCCCTTGGTACCATTGCTGATGTTGTACCGCTGGTCGGCGAAAACCGTGTGATCGTACGTTTTGGCCTGAAAAGCCTGCGGCAAAATGCGTCGCCCGGAATCAAGGCCATCATGAATATCTGCGGGCTGACGGAAAAGCCGGAACTGCGAGCTGATGACATCAGCTTTAATGTGGCACCCCGGATCAACGCCGCTGGAAGGCTGGGCCAGGCCCGGCTGGCAGTGGAGTTACTCACGACCGACAACGCCGAACGCGCGGAGAAGCTGTCGGAGTATCTGGAGACACTCAATGCGAACCGCAAGACCGTGGAGCGTCGGATCGCAAAGCAAGCCAAAGAAATGGTGGCCGAACATCCGGATTGGGACGAGCACAAGACGCTGGTCCTGGCTCACCATGACTGGCACCCCGGTGTGATCGGCATCGTGGCTGCCAGGATTGCCGAAGAATTCGGTAAGCCCACCGTGCTGATTGCCCTCCGGAGCGACGGTACCGGCCAGGGGTCAGGCCGGTCATATGCCGGATTCGATCTGCATGCGGGACTTGCATCCTGCCGCACACATGTTCTCAGCTTTGGCGGACACAAAGCCGCCGCCGGAATCCGGATTAAATCCACCGCCGTGAATGATGTCCGGAGTACACTGGCCTGCTGGGCCGCCGAGCATTTCCATCCGACCTCCGAAGATACCGCACTGCGGATCGACGCGGAGGTCCTGCTTTCAGAAGTCACGTTGCGGGCTGTGCAGGAACTGGAACGGCTCGGCCCGTTCGGTGCGATGAATCATCAGCCGCGGTTCGTGGCGAATCGAGTCGAACTCGCTGAACCTCCCCGCACGATGGGCGAAGGAGACCGCCACCTGTCGATCAAAGTCCGCCAGCAAAGCACGGCCATGCGCGCGGTGGCTTTTGGCCGGGCGGAATGGGCCGAAGAATTTCAGGCAGCCGACGGCCCGTTCTCAATCAGTTTTGCTCCGGTGATCAATACTTTCCGTGGCTACAACACAGTCGAAATGCACCTCATCGACTGGAAGCCCGCGGCAGCCACGCTGCCCCGGATCCCTCCTGTGAAAACAGAAGAAGGATGATTCTGCAAGGCATCACGCTGCTCTGCCCGATGACTGGCGAGATCGTACAGTGCCCATGGTTCGTCCTTCGACGCCACGATTTTCCAGTTGTCCGATCGCAGCGCGATGTCGATCACATGTCCTGCATTATGCCGCAGTTCGCCCCGCGACTTGTTGCCTGCCGGCCAGTGAGCGATCAGCGGCGTCGAGATGCCGCCTTCGTGAACCCATGTTTTGTGCCGGCGGCCCGGAAATACCGCCCTTGATCCTGCAGTTCATAACTCCGGTCGAAGCCGCCCTCAGCCGGAGTACCGTCACTATGTCATTTGCCGGACGCTGACGATCGAGCAGAAAAATCACATGTGTTCAAACTCCAAGATCCCGTTCAATGCGGTTCAGTCGCTGCTCCAAAGAGTCTGTCAACGATTGCATGGCCGCAATCTGCGAGTTCAGTTCACTCAACTGTGACTGAAGACCGTGAAGCAGTCCGGAGTCAAGTCCGGGCTGCGGATCCGGCGAAAGCAAGGCGGATCGCACGGCTGGCGGGGCTGCTGCAGGAGCCGGATTCGGAGGACGGGATTCCCGTTCATCTTCTGCAGCGAGCTCTGCCACGACCTTCTTCTTGTGCTCTTTTGGCAGGCAAAATCGACTGGGGGTCAAGAGGTCGTGGGTTCGAGTCCCGCCAGCCCGACAAAACTCCTGGTCAGAGGGTATGTT
>JANNGQ010000882.1:0-5198 GCA_031403975.1 Planctomycetota bacterium | reverse complement strand
ACCGCTTTCGGTCGTTCGGCTTCATCGATTCCGTCGGCGACAAGCTGTTCATTGATCGCTGCTCCGGCCTTCACGATCCTCGCGATTTCGTCCGCGGTCGCCGGACGCCCGACGGAGCGTAAAAACAAAGATCCGGCACTGGCTTGCTCATCCGACGGATGTTCCGTCAGCACGTCCAGAGCGAGCTTTTCCGCCGCCTGAATCACCAGATCACTGTTCATCAGAAACAGGGACTGCGAAGCCACTGTCGACGTTGCCCGGTCGCCGTTCGGGACCGTGCCATCAGTGCAGTCGAACAGCGACATCGCGTCGTAGAGATTGTTGCGGATCACCGGGAGATACACCGATCTCCTCAGCGATTTGTACGACGTACCATCCTTCGACGTGTGGTCGAACAGAAACTCTCTGTTCTTCACATGCAGCAGCGATTGCCCAGGAGATCGGTCCAGCAGTCCGCTGGCCGCCAGGACAGCGTCGCGCACAGACTCCGCTTCGAGCCGCCGAGTCGACCATCGCCAATGAAGTGTGTTCTCCGGATCGGTCTCTTTCGCTGCCGGGTTGTCGTCGCCATTCAGTTGCCAGGTCCTTGACAGGAGAATTGTGCGATGCAGCGATTTCAGTGACCAGCCGTTCTGAATAAACTCGGCAGTCAGCCAGTCCAGCAGATCCTGATTCCCAGGTCGCTCACCGAGTTTGCCGAGGTTGTCGGGCGTTGCGACGAGTCCCTTGCCGAAATGCCAGCGCCAGACGCGGTTGACAATCACTCGCGCTGTGAGGGGGTTGTCGGGGCTGACCAGCCACTGAGCCAATTCAAACCGACCGCTTCCGTGTGTAGATGCAGTGAAACCGGTCTCGGACATCAGTACCGCGGGAATACTGCGACCGACTGTGCGGCCTGGCGAAAGATGGCTGCCACGCATCAGGATCCGGGCGTTGATGACATCACCGTCAGCGACCCCCATGGCCGTCGGCAATTCAGGCAGAGACATCTCAAGCTGTTTGAGTTCCTCGCGCAGGGCCGCAAGTTTCCCCCGGATTTCCTCGGGCAGTTTGTCCTCCGCAATCGGTTCCGGCGTTGCATCTCCAACGGACGCTGCCGTCGAAGACAGCACGCGGCTGATTTCGGATTTCTTACCTTCAATCTGAACCTGATGACTCTCGACAAGGGCCTTGTCCGCTGCAGTGGCGATGGGATTCTCATTCCATCTGGCGATGCGTTTCAGCGACTCCATCGTCTTCGTACTCTGAAAGATGCCTGCCAGAGCGTAGTAGTCTGCCTGCGAAATCGGGTCGAACTTGTGGTCGTGACAGCGAGCACATCCGATCGTCAGTCCCAGCATCGCGCGACCGATCGTATCGATCTGCTCGTCGATGATGTCCATCTGCATTTTTGTTTCATCGCCCTCAGCCAGTACTTTCGGACCAAGCGACAGGAATCCCGTGGCCGTCAATCGTTCGAACCGCGTGGCTTCGTCCGTCTGATCATTGTTCATCAGGTCGCCGGCCACCTGTTCGCACAGGAACTGATCGAACGGTTTGTCGGCATTCAGTGAGGCGATCACATAGTTCCGAAATCGCCAGGCATTGCCGTGCGCTATGTTCTCATCGAGGCCGTTGGAGTCGGCGTATCTCACAACATCCAGCCAGTGTCGTCCCCAGTATTCGCCGTACTGCGGCGTGGCGAGCAGCCGGTCCACAAGTCTGGATAAAGCATGGGGGGAATCATCTGCCAGGAACAGCGCGATCTCTTCCGGCCCGGGAGGCAATCCGGTGAGATCAAAAGTCGCGCGGCGGATGAGTGTTACTTTGTCAGCCGGAGGATTCGGCTTCAGTCCCCGCTCCTCAAGCCGGGCAACGACGAATGTGTCAATCGCCGATTCAGCAGCCTCCGGATGGCTGAGCGCCGGCAGTTCCGGTCGCTTCACCGGCTGAAATGCCCAGAATCTCCTGGCCTCGTCAACATCGAACGGAGGTGCTTCGGTTCGGATTACAAAATCGCCGTCCGGATGAATCGCACCTGCCTGGACCCAATCGACGATCGACTTCACGGCAGAGTCCGGAAGTGGTTCGTCCGGCGGCATCTGAAGGGATTCGTCCGTTCGTCTGATCGCGGTAATCAGAAGGCTTTCCTCCGGCTTGCCCGGAACAATCGGCGGCCCGGCTTTGCCTCCCTGTCTGATCCCCGTCAGCGCATCGAGCCGCAGTCCGCCCTCTTGTTTTTCAGGGCCGTGGCATGAAATGCAGTGCGACTTCAGCAACGGGGCGATCGAGTCCGTAAACACAATGCCCGAGGTCTCATCAGCTGAGGCAGCGATCGTCAGTGAAAACAGGCAGGCGACCACAAGTGACCGCAAGAGTACTGAGGCAGGTTCCAACTTAGTTCCTCCAAACAAGCTCGGCGGGCTGTTCACGGTAGGCAGCAAGCGACCGTTGTACAAGTGGAAAGCGCTCTCAAGACCCACCCGCCACCGGACTCGCCCCAATGGCGTGGACTTGGTCAGCGGAATGGCGCTAGCTTTGTGGAACAATTGTCCCCAATTGTTCATCCTGTCGCAGGCGGAACAGTTGAGACAACTGTTCTACACTGTGGCGAATCCGCCAAAGTGAGTGCCCTTGGACTAGCGCGGTGCCACTGGAAGTCAATGCGCAAAATCCACGCCATTCGGCGTTGCCCCGGTGGCGTGGGATCGAGCGTCGTCAGACGGCTTCGCCGCAAGTCCAACAGGGTGTATCCTGCGGCCATGCATGTCCACCGCCTCACTGCGTTTCAGGTTCCGATCGCACTGAAGAGGCCCGTGCGGCATGCGTCACATTTCCGACACAGCAACGACACAATCATCCTGCGCTGCGTGATGAATGACGGAAGCATTGGCTGGGGTGAAGGACTGCCGCGAACATATGTGACCGGCGAATCGATTGAATCGGTGTGGCGGCATCTTTCCGAGACGAATTTCTGTTCGCTCAGAGAACAGGAGTTTTCGGGAGCACTGGAAGCTGCCATCGCGGTCGATCAGTTCAATCTGGCCGATGTGACTCCGGACGCGGGTGTCGTTGTTCGCGAGTGTTTTGGCAATGTCGTCCGATGTGCGGTCGAACTGGCCGTGATTGACGCTGCGTGCCGAACCGAAGGCACGTCGGTGGGAGATCTGATTCTCCGTCTTCCCGATGCCGTTTCGTGGGCCACACAGCGGGACGAGGTCCGGTACAGCGGAGCCGTGACGTCGATGTCGCCATCCAGCCAGTGGCTCTCAGCGCTCAAGATGCGACTGTTTGGCTTTCGGCAGGTGAAGGTGAAAGTCGGAACGGAAGGACTGAGCGACGCAGCCTGCCTGCGACGAATCCGCATGGTGATCGGCAAGTCCGTGGACCTGCGACTGGACGCCAATGAAGCCTGGCGATGCGACAAAGTGGCCGACAAAATGGCTCCGCTGAGGAAGTTCCGTCCGACCAGCCTTGAACAGCCGGTGCCGCATGCGGAGATCGATGGACTCAAACAGGTACGGTCCGAAATCGCTGTACCAATCATGCTTGATGAATCTCTGTGTTGTACCGAAGACGCGGAACGAGCAATCGCCGGGGGCTGGTGTGATCTGTTTAATCTCCGACTTTCCAAGTGCGGCGGACTGGTTCGATCGGTCCGACTGGCCGCACTCGCACGTCAGCACGGTCTGGGATATCAACTGGGCTGCCAGATCGGCGAGACCGGAATCCTCTCCGCGGCCGGCCGTCATTTTGCCTGCAACATCCCGGACATCCGCTATCTTGAAGGCAGCTTTGACCGCTTCCTCGTGCGCGATCCGCTGACCGAACAGGACCTGACGTTCGGCTACGGAGGTCGCGCCGGCCGGCTGGCGGGGCCGGGACTTGGAATCAATGTGGATGAATGCCGCGTGCGAGCGTTTGCGGTGCGGACGATGGAATTGGTGGAACCAGTGGATCTACACTGATTCCCATGAAGCCCTCACTCAAACCCGGAGATACCGGCGAGCTGACCTGGATTGTTGATTCCTCAATGGTGATCACACTGGGCGGAGATGCGCGGGCGACAGTGTTTTCGACGCCAAACATGATCCTGCTCATGGAACGTGCCGCGCGCGAAGCTTTGCGACCGGTGCTTGAAGATGGTGAAGAATCGGTCGGTATTGAAGTCCACATTCAACACCTCGAAGGCGCAGCCATGGGAGCGACCGTGCGGGGAGTTGCCCGAGTTACCGGCGTGGATGGTCGGCGCATCTCTTTCGACGTCGAGGCCTGGGCCGGAAAACGGTTGATCGGGCGGGGAACTCATTCCAGAGCGGTCGTCACTCTGAGCCGGCTGATCAAGAATCTCGCGAAACTGTCCGGAGATGAAGGAGTTGCGATGAATCTGAATCCGAATTCCGGGCCCCTTCCGTCACTGCAAACCGTGCGCGTTGAGTCGGGCGATCAGATTGCCACAATCACGCTGAACCGTCCGCGATCGCTGAACGCCGTAGATGTGCAGATGACCGGCGAACTTGAAAGCGTCGTCGCGTGGCTGGCCGGTCATCCAGAAGAAGTCCGCGTTGTTGTTCTCACAGGCGCTGGCAGCACGTTCTGCTCCGGCGACGACGTGATTGAGCTTCCGTCGCTGCCGATTGATGTGGCAAGATCGCTCAGTCTGCGACAGGCTCAGGTTTATCTGGATTTCGAGCGTCTGCCTCAGCCCATTATTGCGGCCGTAAACGGCGACGCCTTCGGAGCTGGCTGCGTGGCGGCGTATTCCGCGGACCTCCGCATTGCGAGCCATGCAGCAAGATTTGCAATGCCCGAAATCCGGCTCGGCTGGCCTCCCGGCTACGGTATCGCGCAGCTCACGTCACTCGTCGGAAAATCACGCGCCCTCGAGCTTTGCCTGACTGGTAATCCGATCACTGCCGTTCAGGCATGGGAATGGGGCCTGGTCAACGAAATCGTTCCCGGTATGACTCTTCTGAAGAGAGCGCGCCAGATTGCCGAGCAAATGCTCGAAATGCCGGCCGCGGCGTTGCGCGAGACGAAACGCCTCGTGCATCTCGACGAAGGGGCACAACCGAAAGTCGCGCATCATGCGGATACCGAAGCCTATCTCCGCTGCCTGCAACTGCCGGATGCGAAGGAAGGTCTCGCTGCATTTGCGCAGAAGCGCAAGCCGAGGTTCACGGGACCGTGACCCCCGTAGCTTGGGGCCATCTGCCCCG
>JANNGQ010000881.1:0-10192 GCA_031403975.1 Planctomycetota bacterium | reverse complement strand
GTCGGTGTCCTGCTGACGGATGCGCGGGCAATTTCCGAAGGCGACAGCTCAGCCGGCGGCAAGTGGGAGATTATTCGCGAGCTTGAAAAGCAGTACAAAGTGATCGCCGTCAACCCTTCTCAGCGAATTCTGGTGGACGACAAACCTGCAGCAGAATCGCCCAATGCCGATGAAAAGGACGACGGCACAGGCGCTGAGAAAAAAGACGATGCTGACAAGAAGGATGAGAAACCCTCACAGGGCTTTGATGTGCTTCTGGCCATCATGCCCTCATCGCTGACTCAGCCACAGATGGACAACCTTGTGGAGTACGTCAAGGCTGGCAAGCCGGCATTGATCTTCGATGACCCGTGTCCGTTTGTATTTCAGACACAGGCCGGTCTGGCGATGGCTCCGCGAATGCCGAAGCCTGGCGGTGGTGGCGGCATGATGGGTGGCATGATGGGTGGGTCTCCTCCGCCGGAACCTAAGGCTGACAACGGCGAAGCCACGTCACTGATGAGCCTGTTGAACGTGAAGTGGGATAACGGCCAGGTCGTTTATGACCGCAACAACCCGCACAGTGAATTCGGAACTCTTCCGCCGGAGTATGTGTTCGTCTCCCGAACGGGTAATAAGGAAATCCCATTCTCCGATGAGACGGAGGTTTCAAAGAATCTCCAGGATCTGGTGATGCTCTATCCCGGCACGATTATCGATCGGGCCGGCCGAAAGGAGCAGGAATTCATTCCGCTGCTGAAGACGAGCAAGGAATCCGGACTGCTGGACTGGGATGACTACACCAGCCCTTCGTTCAGTCCGTTTTCAATGTCTCAGACGGTTGAAATCAATCCCAGTCCGCGCCGCCGCGATGACAATCATGCACATGTCATCGCCGCTCAGATTCGAAACAAGACCACTCAGAATCCGTTGAGTGTGATTCTGTGCTCAGACATCGACATGATCACCGACTGGTTCTTTCTCGAACGCAATCGAGGAATGCTGGGCGTGAAGTTCGATAACGTGACGTTCGTTCTGAACGCCGTCGATGCACTCGCCGGCGATGAGACGTTTATCCCTCTGCGTTCCCGGCGAGCCAGTCTGCGGACGCTGAAGTTTGTCGAAGATCAGACAAGCACCCTGCGAAACGCACTGAACCGGGTCGAGAAGGAAGCGCAGGACGAAATGGATGATCGTCTGAAGAAAGCCGAGGAAGACCTTCGGGCGGAAGTCAAAAAGATCGAAGAGAATACGGAGATGGATTCCCGCACCAAGGACCTCCAGCTGCAGCAGAAAGAGCAGCAGATCAATCGTCAGCTGGCGATTGCGAAAGAACAGCTCGAACGGCAGCTGAATTCGCGAGTCCGCAAGTCAGGTCTGGAAATGAAACGAGAAATCCGGCGAGTCGAAAACACCGTCCGGATCATCGCTTGTATCATCCCGGCCATCATGCCGATCTGCTTCGGAATGATGTTCCTTGGCCTGCGGAATCTGGCCGAGCAGCAGTCGATCAATCCGAACCGAAGGAAGAGCTGAAAGTGTGCCCCGGCACTCCGTGACGGGAATCGGTATACTGCACGCGGACCCGAATGCGACATTTCGTTGTAGCCGAAGTCGTGAGACTTCGGGCTGAATAACCAGTCAGCCTCCGAATTCTCACGAATCCGGCTACAAGTCAATCAGGGCCGCGCTAGGTATAGTTTTCTGTGTCCGTCGGTATTGAAGTTTGCCTGAGATCAATCGAGAGTCGCTCGGGGCAGTTGGCCCCGAGCTACGGATGAGGTTGTTATGAACACCACAAATCGCACATTGACATTTGTCGTTGTTGCCGCCGTTGCGGCCGTTGCCGCATTCGGTGCCCGGTATGCAAATCGACCGGTCAGCGTGGAGGGTTTTTCCGATGTGGGTCAGGAGTTCTTTGCGGACTTCAAAGATCCGTTGAAAGCCAGCGCGCTCAGCGTTGTGAAGTTTGATGCGGAAGCCAAAGAACCACTGGCGTTCTCAGTGAATCAGAACGACAAGGGCCTGTGGGTCATTCCGTCGCACCACGATTATCCGGCGGAAGCGGCAGACCGGCTGGCTCGCACGGCCGCGTCGCTGATCGGAGTTCGCAAAGTCGCAATGCAGTCTCGAAACAAGGACGACTGGGCGCGCTACGGGGTTTCCGATCCGACCGAAGAGGGTACTGCAGATCTCGGTGCCAAAGACGGCGAGCAAGATGAGACCCGCGGGACACGAATCACTCTGAAAGACTCCAGCAGCAACGCTCTTGTGGATTTGATTATCGGCAAGCCTGTGGCAGGCCGCGAAAAGCACTTCTACGTCCGCCAGCCGGACAAAAATCCCGTCTTTATCGCAAAACTGGATGCTGACCTGTCGGCGAAGTTCAGCGACTGGATCGAACCGGACCTGCTCAAACTGAATCAGAGCGACATCGTCCAGGTGACCGTCGACAAGTATTCCGTCGACGAGGAACAGGGGGCTATTCTGCAGGGAGAGACGCTGAAGTTCGCGAAGGACAAGACCGCCAACAAGTGGTCTCTTGAAGGGCTTGATACGGCCGCTGAATCATTGAAAGAACTGCCCGTCACAGACCTGACCCGAAACCTCGATCAATTGAAGATCGTCGGCGTTCGTCCAAAACCGGAAGGCCTGAACGCGGACCTGACAGTGTCTCAGAATGTTGCTCAGAATCCGCTGATGCGGCAAATCCTTCAGGCCGACATGCAGCGGCAGGGTTTCTACATCGCTCGCGGCAAAGAAGACGAAGTCAAACTCGTTTCCAATGAAGGCGAGCTGATTGCCGGGACGAGCAACGGGGTCCGCTACACTCTGTACTTTGGCGAAATTGCCCGCGGCACTGCCAAGGACATTGAGACCGGTCTGAACGATCCCAAACCGGAAGCACCCAGGCCAGCCGATCCCGCTGCTGATCCGGCCGCGGATGCAGCGAAAGCGGATGGAGCGGAAGTTACTGCGCCCGAGATTCCGAAGCCGGAAGAAAAGCCGGAGAGTCCTGAGTCCGGGCCTCGTCGTTATCTGCTCGTGAAGGTCGAGTATGACGAAGCACTGCTGGGGCCGAAGCCCACTGAGCCCGTCGCTCCGGAAAAACCACCCATTCTGAATGACGCGGCTGTTCCCCCGGAATCTGCCCCGGCAGATCCAACAGCAGCAGATCCAACAGCTGCCGAACCAACAGCTGTCGAACCAACAGCTGCCGAACCTGCTGCGGCAGAGCCCGTTACAGATTCTCCGGCACCGCCTGAAACTCCGAACGAAGCAGTACCGGAAGACGTTCCGAAAGACGCTCCTCCTGAAATCCAGACACCGACCGATCCGGCACCGGAGAAGACTCCCGATCCGGGTTCATGCGATGAACCGCCCGCCGACGAACCGGCTGCCCCTGCGCCGGCTCAGGAACCGCCCGCCGCGGAACCAACAGTTCAGGAGGCCGCGGCACCTGCTGTGGATGTTCCGGCACAGACAGATCCTGCGGTGGATGCTGCCGTTCCGGTTCAGGAAACAACGCCCCCAGTCGCCCCTGCGGATGAGTCGACGCCCGCAGCGCCGGCCGCTGATCCGAATGCTCCGGCCGTATCACCCGAACCGCCAGCTCAGCCTCCGGTTGATCCGAAGGCGGAAGCTCAAAAGCAGTACGACCAGGCCCTGGGGGAGTTTGAAGCTGCAAAAACAGCTCACGCTGGAGCTGTGAAGTCCTGGGAAGAACGAGCCAAGGAAGGAAAGAAGAAAGTTGACGAACTTTCGCTCAGGTTCGGAGGCTGGTACTACGTCATCAGCGCCGACAGTTTCGAGAAATTCCAGATTGCCCGGGCTGATGTCATCGGCCCCAAAGAAGAACCCAAGCCCGCCACTGGTGCGGGCGCTGTTCCAGGTCATGGCGCAGTGCCGCCTGACTTCAATCTGGACGGCATTGATAAATGATTCGGCGGTTAAAGGATGCAGCCTTCTGCCGAATGGCACTCACTTTACCAACGCGATGCGTCAGTTTTGAAGTTGCGCAGTTTCTCAGAGCTGAAAGCTCGACAGGATGTAGCCAGTGGCGTAAGCCGCTGGAACCTGTAGATTCATTGCGATCAGCCCTGAAAGGGCGACATGAGCCAACTCCTGTCGCCCCGTCGGGGCTCTCGAAATCGAACGATCCGAAACCAGTGGCTCACGCCACTGGCTACAACCTTCCGTCCCTGTCGGGACTCGAATCGCGCAACTTCAAAATGCGTCAGCGAGGGCTTTCGTTATGTCTTCACGCGACGTGAATTGCACTTCGCTGACGCTTCGGGTTGGTGTTCATCGACGACAAACTGAGTGCCATCGGCGTTCAGCCTGCCGGCCGTGCCGGAGAACTTCAAATCGCTGACGCTTGCCGCTTTCAACGTCAGACAAGCAGATCGAGTCCCGTCAGGGTTCCTGTGCCGGATCCGAATGTATCTGTCTCGATACCCAGACGCTGCAGCATGCTCACATAGAGATTACTGAGCGGCGGCGGGTTCTGCGGATCGAATGCGAGGTGCTGGCCGTGGCTGAATCCGCCGCCGGCAAACAGGACGGGCAGATTCCTCGTGGAATGATTGGCGGCGTTTCCCAGATTGCTGCTGAAGAAAACCATCGTGTGGTCGAGCAGTGTTTCGCCCTGCTCTTCTGTCTTCTTCAGCTTTTCCAGCAGTTCAAAGACAGTCTTCATTTTCTCCAGTTCGACCATCTTCAACTGTTCGATTTTCGCGGGATCCTGGCCGTGGTGCGACAAGTCGTGGTGTCCCAGCGATACGCCCTCGATCGGCGGCACAAGGCTGGTTCCGAGGAGCAGCAGCGTGATGAGCCGAGTGGAATCGGTCTGCAGTGCCAGATGAATCAGATCGAACATCAGCCGGTTCTTGCCGATCAGGTCGGCCGAGTTCATGTTGTTCTGGGGTTGTGCGGCATCAACCTTCGGTTTGGGCTTCTTTGACCACTCCTCGGACTTGACCATCCGCTGTTCCAGTTCGCGAACGCTGGTGAAATACTCGTCGACCTTCTCGCGGTCCCGCACGCCGAGCGTCGGTTGTAACTTTTCAGCCTGGTCACGGACCGTGTCGAGAATACTCAGTCCGTCGCGCAGACGCTGAGCCTGAGACTGCACTTCGTCGGGCCTTCCTTCCAGAAACAGCCGGGCAAATACTGATGCCGGATAAAGATCGGACGGCACGAGTGCTCCGCTGCGAGTCCACGACAAACCGAATCCCTCGGCCGACAACGACAGACTGGGAACCCGTGTCTGCCCTCCGATCTGTTCGGCCGCGAATTGATCCAATGAAATGCTGTTGCGAAAACCGGCCCGAATTTCCGGATGCGGAGCGGCTGTCAGGAAACTAAAGATGGAATCGTGGCTGGACCCGACATCGGGATGCGAAAGTCCGGAAATCACCGTGAAGTCATCGCGGAATTCCCTGAGCGGCTCCAGGTACGGTGTGAGTTCGTAATCCTTACCCGTCTGCTCCGGAATCAGGAACGGAGCATGAACACCCAGCGGAGTGCAGATGCAGACCATGCGTCTCGGCGGCGGGGCCGCCTGCTCGCCAGCCCGCGACCGCGGCAGCAGCGCATCGAGCATCGGAAGAGTCAGCATCACGCTCGCAGATCGGAGAAACTGGCGACGATCAGTGGTCATAATGGATCCAATACGGTCTGGACAACGTCAGGTCTTACAGTAGCTCCGGATGATTTTGGAGCAACCATACTTCCAGTCGCTGCCGCAACTCCCGCGCCAGTGATGTGATCTCATTGGCTTCCGCGGTAGAGGCCACACCGGCCCGTTCATAGTCGCAGGTATTTCGTTTTTTTCGAAAAGCATCCAGTAGTCCGACCTGCTCGGTTTCCAGGCTCAGCGTGAAGCTCAGACTCTGAATGATCCGAAAATGGTGAGCTTCGCGTGACGCACGAAATCCGCTGGCTGCCAATGCTGCCGTGGCGCATTGCAGTGCTGCATTGTAGGCAATGGCCAGTCTCCAGTCGTCACTCAATCCCTTCGCCGCGCAGTCTCGCAAATCCCGTTCGGTTACTCCGAGCAGATCCTTAATCTCTTGCGGGCTAGTCTTGTGCACGACGAGCCAGCCGTTTTTCACCCAGTCGTTTAAGCTCACGCTCGTCCCCCACCAGATAAATCTTTGCTGTCTCCAGGATTGACGTCACAAAATGGTGTCCCGCCCGCAGCTTTGCACGAAACTCATGCACCGGATACACCGTCGCGTTCACTTCCCTGCCGAGGATGTCATGTACGGCCCGAAGTGCGTTCGTGACTTCTCCGAAACCAGCCGCCCCGATCACGACCAAGTCCACGTCACTGCGGGCGTTCGCCATTCCGCTCGCAATCGAGCCGTAGACGAATGCCACTGCAGTCTGTTTGGCCAGTCCCGCGAGCGCTTCTCGCAGAACGTCGGCCACGCCCGCCGTCTTTACAGCCAGTGACTTCAATTCGCCGAATACCGGCGAATCAGGGTTCGCCTGGAAATGGACCTGATTGCCACGCTGTGTCCTCAACAGCAGTCCCGTTTCCACCCATCGCGCTAATTCGCGCTGCGTGGCTCCCTGTCCGATCCCTGCTGTCCGCACGATCTGTCGGAGATAGAATGACTGCTCGGGGCGTACGAAAAACAACGTCAGCAATCCTCGCTGAGTCTTGTTAAACAGAGTCGCGCCGATAGTAAGGCTGGAATTCGATGTATCCATTATGGGTTCGATTGTATCCATTTTGGGTACATTTGTGCAATACCGGGACAGGGTGACCGGGGCTAAGCCATTTTCGCAGACTCTTTCGGTCCCACAACCGCACTCACTTCGTCCGGAACAACTCGCTCGCCACGATCGCATGAATCAGCGAACGGAAACCGTAATCCTTCTCGCGGATGCTGGCAACGATGGCATCGATCTGAGATTCCACAAAGGTCTCCGGAGCGGCACCGGTGGCGTAGGTCAGCAACTTGGTCGTCAGAGCGCGGGCGAGTTGATCTTTGTCGGCGAGGAGCAATTGCTTGAACTCGTCTATGTTCCGGAACGATCGGCCGTCGGGCAGGACGTCGGCGGGGTCGACCTTCAGGCCGTGGTAGTACGGCATCTTGCGGCCGTCGATGACGACCTCTTCGACATGCCGGGCCCAGCTGGTCGTGCGGTAGCGGTCTCGCCAGCCGCCGATCACGTCAAAATTTTCCAGTGCGAAACCCGGAGGATCGATGTCTACGTGGCAGCTCGCGCAGGATTCGATCTGTCGGTGCTTTTCCAACTGTTCGCGAATTGTGGTGGCTCCGCGGATGTCGGGTTCGAGCGCGGCGACGTTTTCGGGAGGCGGTGACGGCGGCTGGCCGAGGATGCGATCCAGAACCCACGCTCCGCGCATGACGGGTGAGGTGCTCGTGCCGTTGGCCGTCACCTTCAGCACGCTGGCCATGGTGAGGACTCCGCCACGATGACAGTCCGGCGGCAGCGGCATCTTCCGCAATGTGAAGGACCCCTCACCCCTGATTCTCTCCCCGGCGGGGAGAGAGGATAAATCAAACGGAATGCCATAATGCTCAGCCAGTCGCGCATTGAGCATCGTGAAATCCGACGCGACGAAGTTTGTGAGACTCAGATCGTCCTTGAGAACCTCCGCGAAGAACAGCTCGGCTTCGCGGACCATTGAGACCTTGAGCATGTCGTCGAATTCCGGATGAAGCTGATGGCTCGGCTCCGTGAAATCGATGTCTCGAAGGCCCAGCCATTGGCCGACAAAGTTGGTTGTGAACTGCTCGGCAGCGGGATGCGCCAGCATCCGTTCCACCTGGTTCCGCAGCGTGGCAGGCTCCGACAAAGTAACCCGTTGCGTCAGCGAGGGATCGTCAGGCAAGGGATCGTGGAGCGAAGCGCCTCGCTCACGCTTCGGGTTACTCTCCATGGCGAGTTCCATCAGTTCTGCATCCGGTATCGTGCTCCACAGGAAATACGACAGCCGGCTGGCCAGAGCGAAATCGTCGAGCTGGCCCGGTCTTTCGCGGAAGAACAGAAACTCGGGTGAAACCAGGATCGCGGCGAGGCCGACGCGTATGGCCTGCTCGAACGAGAGATTCTCGGCGAGTTTGGTTTCAACCAGTGTGACGAGCGGCCTGATGTCAGCATCCGTGACCGACCGTCGAAACGCGCGACGGGCAAAACTGCGGAGGATGCGATCGGCATCGACTAGTGGTTCTTGAGAAACAACTTCTACGCGATCGGAATAGTTATAGATCGGTGCCGGCCCTTGCTCCATGTCTCCGAAGATGCGACGGTGACTTTCCGGCGGCCACGAGTCGTGCAGCGGGCCTTCGACTTCGACCCAGTCGATGCCCAGCCCCGGTCCTGCGTAATCGTCGGCTCCGACCTTGGTCACGGTCTGTGCGTTCGCCAGTCCGTGCGGTGAGATGCGAATGTGGTTGCGAGCCTCGAACTGATCGAAGAACTCCGTCACCGTTGTCTCATCGGGAGTGGCATCGAAATAACTGACGAGATGATTCTTCGTCCCCATCAGCATCGGTCCGGCGTCAACGCGAAACGTCACTGGGTTGCCGGAGCTTTGATAACCGTAGGCCGAAATACGGATGCGGTAGCGACCGCGATCCGGAGGATAGAACTGACCGACGGTGATGGCGTTCCAGGGCGATGAACTGAACAGCACCAGCGAATCGCCTCGATCCAGATAGACTTTCTCGGTGGTCGTTGTCACGACTCGCTCGTCTTTCATGCTGTATCGTTTCTGGACCAGGGGCGGCTGTGGCCGATTGGCGATGGCAACGTTGAGAGCCTTATCAGCCGCGTCCAGGTATCGCTCCATCAGGAATGAAGAGACGTGCAGCGCTTCGCCCACGTTGTCGAACCCGCCGGCCGAGCTGTCCAGAGGCAGCAGCTCCTGCAGATCGACGTCAATGCCCAGCAGGTCGCAGACCGAGTTCTCGTATTCCGTCCGGTTGAGGCGGCGAAGGACGACACGTCCTTCATCGGATGGCGCAAATGCTGGTGGTGCGGGCGAGGCAGTCTGCGCGTTGGACAGATTTGCCAGAAGTCCCAGGACAGCGACGGCGAAATATACACATGTCCTGCCTCGTCCATTTATCGTGGGGCAGGCTACCAGCCTGCCTCGTCCATTGGAAAACACATGCGTTTTTCCAGTCCAGGCGGGCTGGAAGCCCGCCCCACGAGGAATCGCGACTAATCCGACAGTCTCCCTGGTCGAGGGAGCATCGCAAGGCGAATACCCGTCGTGAGAGTTCATCGCTGGTGCTCCATCTGGGATCCCGTCCACAATCGCAGTTGCTGACTCTGCCGGAGTGAGAATGTGTCACGGCGATTGTACATCGCATGACTGAAGATTGCGTTGCTGAACCCACAACCGCCCCGGTGTCGGAGCTGTAGCCGAAGTCGTGAGACTTCGGAGTCACGGGCGTTGCCTCCGAATTCTCACGAATCCGGCTACAAGAATCCTTCACGGCACTTCCGGCGGACCAGGTTCGCCGGTTGCGAGTCTCGCCTCGTGGCCTCACAATGCCGATCGTCCTTTCCGTCACAGACTCAGGCAGCACTCGGCATGACGACGTTCCGATTCTTACGGTTTGAGTTGTTGATCCTTTGTTCATTCGTCCCTGGTTCGGCCGTCTTCGCGCAGGATGATCCGCCAAGATCGCTCGACCCGCGGCTGAAGATTGAACTGTTTGCAGAAAATCCTCAGATCGTCACGCCGACAGGAATCGATGTCGATCACGCAGGTCGGGTCTGGGTGATCGAAAGCAACACGCACTTCCCGCCCGAGGGCTATGAGGGTCATCCGACCGACCGAGTCCTCGTGATGGAGGATACGGACGGAGATCGCAAGGCGGACAGGGTCTCAGTTTTCAAGGACAGTCTGACGCACTCGATGAGCGTCGTGGTTAGACCGGTGTGGCTGGAGATGGCGAGCGGTGGACGTCAAACCCCCAGGGTTTCTCAAGTTTCCGGTGCGAAGAAGGCTCCGGACGTTGACACTTCCCGCTCGCGTGGACCAGTCGTCTTCATCGCCACGCGGCGCGAGCTGCTCCTCTGCAAGGACACAGACGGCGACCTCAAGTGCGATGAAACGAAGCGGCTCGTTCACCTTGAGACAACGGGCGACTATCCGCACAACGGTCTGGCGGGGTTCGCATTCGATGCCCTCGGCAACATGTTCTTCGGCTTCGGTGAA
>JANNGQ010000880.1:0-3693 GCA_031403975.1 Planctomycetota bacterium | reverse complement strand
GACGGCAATGCGGAATCGGAACTGATCGGCGTCCAGATCAAGATCAAACAGCGGATTTCCGAGTTGCGGCCGAGCACTGAAGTACGCCGCCAGCTCGGCCGAACGCGCCATTCCCGCGAAGGTTCCAACGCTGCCGATCGGTCTTTGCCCCTGTCCCCGGCCGCTGACCGTTGGTCGCGTTCCGTAGAACTGCAGCGCATAGCCGCCGTCCGGCGCATTGGTCCCCGTAATATCCAGGAAGCCGTTGGCATAAGAGGCCGATGTGATGACCGGATGACTGGTCGTGCCTTCACCTGGAATCACTGGCAAAGACCCGTTGTCTGTTGGACCCGGCGACGCCAGATCCACCGACAATCCGATGTTGCCATGAATCAGAGGGACTCGACCGAATTCCAGCGTCTCGGTCTGCAGGACAATGTGACTCCCGTTGCCCGTGCCTTCATGCCGTACTCCCGCGCCGCGATTGCCAGAGATGACAGATGAGCCGCCGATCACAGTGACAATGCTGTCGGAAGTGACAACCACACCGCTCCCGCGATTGCCCAGAGGCGATCCGTCTGAGCCCACTCCGATCGATGCATGCAGCTCAACGCGTGCTGCCGAGTCATCGCCGATAATCCGGACCCCATCACTCAGATTGCCGCTGATCAATCCGTTCAGTCTTACGACGCGCTCGTCACCCGTCGCACCGACTCCCGTCGTTGCGAACTCAATGCTCACGCCCACGCCGTTCGGAATGGCCACACTGCCGAAACGATCCGTGCCAACTCGGATGTCGTTCAGATCCAGGCTGCTGAGCAGGTCCTCATCCGAATACTCCACCACAATCCCCGCCTGCTGGTTGCCGCTGACCAAGAGGTCCTCGAAATAGAGTCCATTGGAATCCTGAATCAACAGACCGATGTTGTTCGGTACAGCATAGGACTGAAAGATATCAGTCCCGACCGTATTTGAAGCGATCTCCCACCAGCCGGCACCATCAATCCAGATTCCGGTTCCGTCCGTCTGCCCGGAGGCCGTGTTCCCTTCCAGCAAAGCGAGCCCCATCGGTGCGGCTCGGTACTGCCCCGACAGCCGGATACCGAAGTCCCCATTTCCCAGACCTTGTGTCCCCAACGAATTCAGGCCGACAAGATTATCGACGATGTCAAAGTCGACATTGCTGCCGGCGTCCGTCCGCCCGTCATCAATCCACAACCCGCCCAGGACATTTCCCGAGATCGTGTTCCGACTGATGGTGACCTGACTGTCACTGACCAGATTGTCATCACGGACGACATGCACTCCAATGCCGCCGTTCGGATCCGCCAGATCCCCATCGCGACTCAACCCGATCAGAGACTCCACCAGCGTGAACGACCTGACGCCGGCGTCCACAGCGATCCCATCCCCATGATTGCCGCTGACGACCGATTGTGAGATCGTCACACTCTCGGAGTCTCCGACAAAAACTCCGGCTCCCGTGAAGTCTGTGATTGCCAGAGCATACAATTCAATACTGTCAGCCAGCAGCTCCAGTCCGATGACATCCGTTACGGCCCCAGGCACACCAGACTGGCCTCGAAGTTCGATCGCCGGACGGCCATCCCATCCCGACTGTTTTGTCCCGTCAATGATCAGTGGCTGAGTGATCGCAGGCAGAGCGGCACCCACCTGGATCGAGTGCGGACCGACGCCGGGAATTAAGAACCACATGACGTCAGCATCAGGCCCTTCGTTTGCGTCGATAATGCCCTGACGCAGAGAACCCACGCCCGAGTCGAGCGTGTTCGTGACGAGGATCGTGGCCCCCGCCGGGAGTTTCTTCAGCAGGACGTCGTTCCCGGAACCACCGATGTAGGTAATGAAAAACGCCCCGCCAGCATCCGGAACCACGGCTCCTTCCGGGAGCCCTGTGAATCTTCCGGAAACTGCATCGGTGCCATCGTTGTCAATGATCCTGAGCGAGTTGCCCAGCGTCGGAAGGAACCCTTCGATCAAGTCCAGACTCAGCTCGCCGCCGAGCGTGACCGTTCCGTTCACAATCAACCGGTCAAACTGAGTGCCGATACCGGAGCTGGTTCCCGGGTCCGGGCCTGCGATCTCGACGTCCAGCGCACCGGACAACGACTGGTTGTAATCGCCGTTGATGATGATGGCACCGGGCGAGTGGCCCGGGGCCACTGCAGCAGAATTGGTCAGGTCGCCAACAACCGTGCCGCTGCCCTTCCATATCCCGCCCGTAACAAAAACGCCGCCGGTCGGAGAGTGGACCAGTCCATCGTCGAAAAACATCCCGTCGCTCTGACTGACCAGCGTTGCATTCAAAGTCCCGGTGATCGTCGTTGTGCCGCTGTTCTGGGTGAATGCCCGGGCGGATTCATAGTTGAAAGCGAGAGCGGGCGATGCCTACCTGCGCTTCATCCCCCGTACCGAGATGGACATCGCGGTAGTGGGCGTGGGCGTGTCATTGGCGCTGGATGCGCAAGGGGTATGCACGCACGCGCGCGTGGGATTGGGCGCGGTGGCCCCGACACCGCTACTGGTCGCCGATGGCGCCAAGGCTCTGATTGGGACTAAGGTCGATGATGCTGCGCTGAAGGTCCTGGCCGCTGCGGCGAGTGCTGCTTGCAAACCCATCGATGACAAGCGTGGCACTATCGCCTACCGCATCAAAGTCGCGGGCGTGCTGGCACGCCGCGCCGCCAAGATCGCGCTCGAGCGCGCCATCAAGAAATAGATCAACCGAGGACAGCATGGCAAAGCAACATGTAACGACGACCGTGAATGGAGACTCCGTGGAGTTTCTATGCACCACTGAACAGACGCTGCTCGACGTGCTGCGCGACGAACTGCATTTGACCGGCAGCAAGGAAGGCTGCGGTTCGGGCGATTGCGGGGCCTGCAGTGTCATGCTGGATGGCCGCTTGGTGTGCGCCTGCCTGGTGCTGGGCGTGGAGGCGCAAGACCGCCAAGTGGAAACCATCGAGGGTATGGCCAAGGGCGATGAATTGCATCCGCTGCAGCAGAAGTTTCTGGAACACGCCGCCTTACAGTGCGGCATTTGCACGCCGGGCGTTCTCATCGCGGCCAAGGCCCTGCTAGAGAAAAAGCCCGATCCGACGGAGACCGAAGTGAGGTATTGGCTGGCCGGCAATCTGTGCCGTTGCACGGGTTACGACAAAATTGTGCGCGCAGTGCTGGATGCCGCCGTGGTGATGAGAAATGCTTAACGCGACAAATGGAGTGATGCGATGAACGACATGACAGCCCCAGGTTTGGCTCAGCAGCAATTTAAGATCATTGGAACGCGTCCGCTGCGCCCCGACGGGGTGGACAAGGTGACCGGGCGCGCCAAATTTGGCGCGGATATTCATGTGCCCAACATGCTGATCGGCAAGGTGCTGCGCAGTCCGCACGCGCACGCGCGCATCAAGTCCATCGATGTTTCCAGGGCTCAAGCCTTGAAGGGCGTGAAGGCGCTCATCACCTCGGCCGATCTATGCGATCTTCCCTCGGAGTTCATTCCGGCGGGTGAGATGATGGTGAACTTCAAGGACATGACTCGCAATGTCATGGCGCGCGAAAAGGCGCTCTACGAGGGACACGCCGTAGCCGCGGTGGCGGCGGTGAGCGAGGCGGTGGCGGCGCACGCATTGACTCTCATCGACGTGCAATACGAAGTGCTGCCTCATGTGATGGATGTCGCCAAGG
>JANNGQ010000879.1:0-1758 GCA_031403975.1 Planctomycetota bacterium | reverse complement strand
CCTATGATCAATCTCGTCGACTTACCTTCGCCAAAGATGACTTCCGGGAATCCGCACCTGGCTTGTCGCTGCAAGTCGACTTCCGCTCCATCCAGACTTGCTGAGGATGAATCTCTCGTCTGTCCTGCGTTCAATACACTTGCGACGGCGTGATCAAGCGCGGAAGCGTCCGGAAACAGTCCGGCAAGGGCGCTGCGGACAGATGCTTCAGAGGGCGGTATCGAATGGTCTGTCATCGCAACTCAGGGAACAGGTGCTTCAATGTCGATTCTGCGCCGTGAGTCCGCTCACGAGACGTACCACAGTCTATTCTGCCGGAAATGTTCTGTGAACTACCCGACACTTCGCTGCAACCTCAGCGCCGCCCGGAGACGCTCGAAAAATCGAACAGCGGCAGCATCACGCTGGCCACAATCAGTCCGACGAGAGCTCCCATGACAACGATGACAGCGGGTTCGAGCAGCTTGACGCGGTCGCGCAGCTGACGTTCGCCGTCTTCTTCGAAGTGTTCGCCGATCAGGTCAAACACTTCACTCAGTTTTCCTGTGCGTTCCGCGGTCATCATCATCTGTGCGGCGCCGGGCGGTAACACGGGACAGCGGGCCAGAACGGGGCCGATCATGTGACCCAGAATGACTTCGTTCTGCATCGTGTCCATGAGAGTCCGAAATTGCTGACTGGAGACAGATCGTGAACACAATTGCAGTGTCTCCAGCAGTGGAATCCCGCTGTTCAGCATCATCCCCAGCAGACGAAACACGCGGCCGGACGTAAGGCTTCTTGCGGCTGAGCGAGTGATGATCATGTTCAGCCAGAGATGATCGGCAATCTTTCGAAATGCAGAAGTCTGTGAGAACACGCCCAGCCCCGCAGCCGCGACCACGGGTCCACCGAGAATCAGCATCGTGTTCTCGCGAATCACAGCGCCCACACTGAGCAGAACCGCGGTAGTCGGCGGCGGCACGATCCCGACGTCTTTGAACACCCGTGAAAACTGCGGCAACACAAAAAACACGACGGCGAACAGAACCAGTACGGAAATCGTCAGCAGCACAGCCGGATAGGCGAGAGCACCTCGAATGGCCGATCGCATGCGGTCTTCGTTTCGCAGCATCGTCGCCAGTCGCTGCAGGATCTGCGTCATCTTGCCCGACGCTTCACCTGCCTTGACGGCCGACACAAAGACTTCGTTGAAGATCCTGGGAAACACGCGCAGGGCCGCTGACAGCTGCACTCCTTCCTCAAGCGAAGCGTGAATCGACTGCAGAGTGCTCCGCAGTTTTGGATTGACCGTTGTAGTCGCCAGATTCTCTATGGCGTCGGCCAGTTCCACGCCGGACTGGCTCATGATGGCCAGTTGCGACGTCAGCATCATGGTTTCGTTGCGGGAGACACGGTTTCTGCCGAAAAGTGCCGACGCTCCTCCGACGGCGCTCGTGGCTTCCGCTGCGACCGCTCGACCGGCCGCATGCAGCCCAAGCACGAACAGTCCCTGCTGTCTCAGCAACTGGCGCGCTTCGTTCAGTGTGTCCGCCTGCAGCAATCCACTGCTGGCAGAACCGTCTGTTCGACGAGCCGTGTAAGCAAATTCTGAGGGCATCACTCGGCTCCCGCAACGCGAAGTACCTCTTCAGGACTTGTGACTCCTCGCTCCGCCAGGTTCATACCCTGTTCCAGCAGCAGCTGACCTCCCTGTTTCTGGTACCAGCGGCGAATGTCCTGACTGTTCAGATCCGGTGTCATCATATCCCGAAGTTC
>JANNGQ010000878.1:0-1633 GCA_031403975.1 Planctomycetota bacterium | reverse complement strand
TTTCGATGGATCAGCTCATTCGTGCGTTCACAATGGCGGGTGGGAAAATCGAGTTCAAGACGACGAAGTCGAAACAGGCCCAGAGGTCACGCGGTGCGACGGAAACTGTGATCCTCAAAGTGGCAAAGTCGAAGTAGCCGTGCAGAACGACGAGCGCCTTCTACTGGATTGTCGCTGTTCGTGATTCGGCCCGGCTGTTCGCTCTCGATGACCTGCAGGCTGTTGCCGTTTTAAGCAAATGCCAGTTTCCGGTCGCGAGACGGTCGCGTGTAAACCGCGTAGTGCCTGGCTGTCCACAAAACGTCAGATACTGAAAACCCCAGTGTTTTGGCTGTATCACAACATTTCGAGATAACCTGACGGTCGCGACTGCGTCAGCCCGAATTTCCACTGAAACCCCGGTTTCGAAACATTTTCGACCCCGGGGTTTTTTCATGCGCCGATTGTGAGACATCCACAAAAGCTTCGATCTATCCCACTTTCCCGCACGTGCTTGGGTTGAGCGTGGATCCTGCTGGAGGTGGCGGTCCAGAAAGCAGGGAGACCTCCATAATCTTGTTTCAGGTTGATTCATCTGCCCAACCGCCCCAGCCATCCGGCAGCAGAATCTGGAGCATTCTGAGCCACATATTCAAACGCAACGTCCAGATCTTCAACGGCCGCTCGTTGCAGCCGAACCTGATAGATCATGTCTGAGCGGAAATTGAGTGGCGTCTTCGAGCTTCGTCAAAGGTGTCCTGCGGCGACGTCCCGGAATCGCCTGTCTCAAGTGAATCCATTGATTCACGAACGGCAAGCCAATCATCGGCTCGTTGGCTGTTGAAGGAAAGTTGAATCCGAATAGCTGCGGACGACCTGCGTCACAATTGAGTGAACCTTTCTCAGCGAACTGTGTCTGCGGCGGAACATCCAACCACAAGGAGGTGCGCCATGCGACACACGAACGACGAACATTTCGACGAACAGGCATTTTTTTGAGACGATGAGCAAACGTCGTCGAGGATTGGCCAATTCCCGCTGAGACATGTGGATGATCATGCCGCGAATGCTCCGGCGTGGCAGGCAATCACGATACCTTTGGCGATGGCCAGAAAACGAGACCTCGCTTCCCAGCAGACATGCACTTCCTCGATGGCGAGACCGTGGATGTGGGCGGTTTTTGAATAGGCGGCATCGGAGGCATCATCGGGAATGCTGCCCGCCCGCAACGTCGCGACGAAGAGGATTATCTCCGGACTCTGGAACTTGTCCTGGAGCAAAACGTCGACGTCCTGCTCATGCACGAAGGCCCAGATGGTACGGAACCGGGTCAGCGAGGAATCTCCCGGATTCGTACGGTGCTTGAAGGGCAGCCGCCGCGTATAGCAATTCGAGGACACGCGCACTGGAACGATCCCTTCGCTCAATTCCCTTGCGGACTGCAGGTGGCCCATCCCTTCGCATGGACATACACCGGAAAGCCGATCCAAAAACAAAGCCGCCCCAAGTTCGTATCGCCGCATCGTCGCGTTAAGCTGAGCAAAAGCCAGAGCCTGCCAAAACCACTCACCTCATGCACCGTCGTTTGAGAGATGTGGCACTAGGCCTGAGCCACTGCCAATCGCTGGTACCTGACAACGGAAAACACAATGAC